>JAAYOX010000196.1 GCA_012520135.1 Clostridia bacterium | reverse complement strand
AAAGGGAACGAGAGGATTATTACCCCAGCCGGGAAGTGTTGGAAGTCCTGAAAGGGCAGGGACTAGACCTAAAGCCTTTAGAAGAATTACCGGGACCGGTCCGGTTGGCCAACTATTACCGGCATTTGCTCCGGGAATTGGTAAATATGGATGAGGCAAGTCAAAAAGCGTGTCAAGCTGAACTGGCGAGCTTGTTAGGACGGGTAGAAGCACTGGTAACGGACCTGGAAGAACAAGCTAATAAGTTGGAACAGCTTTTCGTACAGATGGATTTTCGCCCCCTGTATGATCCCAAACACCGTTTATTTGCCATTGGCTATAACAAGGAAGAAGAGGCCATCACCAACTCTTACTATGACCTGCTGGCTTCAGAAGCCAGGCTCACCAGTTACCTGGCCATCTGCAAAGGGGAAGTACCCAAGATCCACTGGTTTAAATTAGGCCGGGCCTTGACAGAAGTGGCAGGCCGCCAAGGCTTAGTTTCCTGGACCGGAACCATGTTTGAATATCTAATGCCTCCTTTAGTCATGAAGCATTATCCGGCTACTCTCCTGGATGAGACATACAAAACCATGTTAAATGCGCAAATCCATTACGGAGAGCGGCGCCGGGTACCTTGGGGAACTTCGGAATCCGGTTACTATGCTTTCGATTTGCAATTAAATTACCAGTACAAAGCTTTTGGGGTTCCTGACCTGGGCTTGAAACGGGGCCTGATCGAGGATATGGTGGTGTCTCCGTATTCCACCTTATTGGCCTTGCCTTTTGCACCTCAAAAGGTAATGGACAACATCAGACGCTTGTTAAAAGACGGGCTGGAGGGGGAATACGGTCTCTTTGAGGCAGTTGATTACACTCCCGAAAGGCTCCCTGCTGGTGAATACCGGAAAGTTGTATGCAGTTTTATGGCCCACCACCTGGGGATGAGCCTGGCAGCCATGAACAATTTCATGCATGAACAGGTGCTGCAGCGGCGTTTTCATGCCAATCCTATCATTAAAAGCGGTGAAATACTGCTGGAAGAAAAGATTCCGGCCCGGGCTATCATCACCAAGGATTATAAGGATGAAGTTCATCCCTTTACCGCCGGCAAAAAAGAGACGGTTGACTTTGCCCGTACTTTTGAGCTTACCCGGGATCGGGAACTGCCCGCTTGCCATCTCCTGTCTAACGGTCGCTATTCTTTAATGATTACGGACAGGGGCGGCGGGTTCAGCCAGCGGGAAGGGATTCAATTGACAAGGTGGCGTAGGGACTTTTTAACGGGGCATTATGGGCTGCAAATTTTCTTGAAATCCTTGGAAGACAATAAAGTTTGGACTACCGGACTGGAATCTCTAAATGGAGACGATGATAGCTGCCAAGTCACTTTCTTGCTGGACAGGGCAGTCTTTACTCGCAGGAATGATTTGATTACCACCCATACAGAGGTAACGGTGGCTCCTGAAGATGATGTGGAAATACGAAGAGTGGTGATTGCTAATAACGGTCCTGAGGAGGTAATCCTGGAACTGACCAGTTACGGGGAACTGGTTTTGGGCGACCGGCAAGGGGATTTAGCCCATCCCACTTTCAGCAGTTTGTTTATCAAAACAGAGAGCCTCCCTGAAGAAGAGATCTTGCTGGCTTCTCGCCGGCCTCGTTCTCAACACCAGGCCGGTCATTGGGCCTTTCACAGCCTGCTGGTAGAAGGAGAAACCTTAGGCCAATTGCAGTTCGAAACTAACCGGGGTAATTTCCTGGGGCGAAACCGCACTCCTGCAAATCCCCAAGCGTTGGAGAAGCCTCTTAGCGGCATGACCGGCACTGTGCTGGATCCGATCTTCAGTTTAAGGCGGCGGGTGCGAGTCAAACCTGATAAGAAGGTGGCCCTGACCTTCATGATGGGCTATGGGGAAAACAGGGAACAAGCATTGTCCTTGGCCCGGAAATACCGGAATCTGGAAATGATTAACCGGGCTTTTGAAATGGCTGACACCAGAAGCCAGGTGGAGGCTCAGTTTCTCAATTTAACGGCAGAGCAGATTGCCCTGTACCAGGATTTGCTGCCCCATGTCTTGTTTGCCGGGCCTTTGAAACAAAAACAGGCAGAGCGGATTACCGCCAACAAAAAAGGGCAGCCCGGTCTTTGGGCTTACGGTATTTCCGGAGACAATCCTATTTTACTGGTGACTGTGGAAACCAGAGAAGGCCTGGGAACAGTGAAAGAAGTAATGAAAGCCCATGAATACTGGCGTACAAAAGGTCTTTTGGTGGACTTGGTAATCTTAAATGAGGACAAAAGCCAATATTTCCAGCCTTTGCAGGATCTCCTCAGGGAAACTGTTGCCGCCGGCTATGCCAGGCATCTGATGGATTCTCCCGGCGGCCTTTTTCTAAGGCATGGCCAATCCATGCCTGAAGAAGACCGCAACCTGTTATATACGGTAGCCGGACTGGTCATTGATGCCAATGCTCCTATCAGAACTCAACTTACCTGGTCAAAACGCCGCCTACCCTCCCAAAAGGCATTTTTAAAAGACCCTGTTCAGGATCCCGGCCGGGAGGAGACGTTGGACCTCCAGTTATGGAACGGCTACGGCGGCTTTAATCAGGACGGTAAAGAATATGTGATTCGCCTCAGGGATGGAAACAATACTCCTGCACCTTGGATCAACGTGATTGCAAACCGGCAATTTGGTTTTCAAGTGTCAGAAACAGGGGCCGGATTTGCCTGGGCGGAAAACAGCCGGGAAAACAAATTGACCCAGTGGTCCAATGATCCGGTAACGGATCCTACAGGAGAGGTTGTTTACTTAAGAGATGAAGATACGGGAGCAGTGTGGAGTATTACACCCCAGCCGGTGCGAGAGCTTTCTTCCTATACGATTCATCATGGCTTGGGCTACTCCCGTTTTCATCATGACAGTCAGGGCTTGGAACAGGAGCAGATTGTATTTGTACCTGTAGAGGATCCGGTGAAGATTACCCTGGTACGGCTGGTCAATCATAGCAAGGAGGAGCGAAATTTAAGCCTGTTCTATTACTTAAGGCCTGTCATGGGAGTTCATGAGGAAGTTAGCGCTCCCTACTTGGTGACGGATTTCCATGAGGAAGAGGAAATCATTAAGATTCAAAATGTTTACCAGGCAGATTTTCCTCACAGGGTGGCTTTTGTAGCTGCTTCGGAAAAGATTGTGTCCTATACGGGGGATAGAAGGGAGTTTTTGGGCTCTAAGGGTCAAATGTCCCTGCCGGAGGCTTTGGAGCGGGAAAGGCTATCCAATCAGGTAGGAGCAGGTTTCGATCCCTGTGTAGCTATCCAAGTGCAGGTAACTATTCCTCCGGGGCAGCACAAGGAACTGGTGTTTTTGCTGGGTCAAGCGCAGGAGCAGGAACAGGCTGTGAAATTGGCACGCCAATATGGGAACCCGGAGATTGCTGCCCGGGTGTTGGAGGAAGTCAAGTCCAGGTGGGAAAGCACTTTAGAGGTAATCCAGGTCAGAACTCCGGATATCACCATGGATTTGATGCTGAATTACTGGCTAATGTACCAAAATATTGCCTGCCGCCTGTGGGCCAGGTCCGCTTTCTATCAATCCGGCGGTGCCTATGGTTACCGGGATCAGCTTCAGGATAGTCTTAATGCCATTTACATCGATCCGGAGATTACCAAAAGGCAGCTTTTGCTTCACGCGGCCCATCAGTTTAAGGAAGGAGACGTTTTACACTGGTGGCATCCCGGTGCCGGTGACCGGGGAGTCAGGACCAGGTTTACTGATGACCGTTTGTGGCTTCCTTTTGTGTTGGTTGAATACCTGGAAAGAACGGGAGACTACAGTATTTTAACCACGGAAGCTCCTTACCTAGAAGGAGTGGAGTTAGCTCAAGGGGAGGATGAAAAATATTTTACCCCTACTCTGTCCCGGGAAACAGGTACCCTGTATGAACATTGTCTCCGTGCCATTGAAATCAGCCTGCAGTTTGGGGAACACGGCCTACCTTTAATGGGTTCCGGAGATTGGAACGACGGTATGAGTACCGTGGGTAACCAAGGACGAGGGGAAAGTGTTTGGTTAGGCTGGTTTCTCTATTATATCTTGAAACGGTTTGTACCCATTTGTAGGAAGATGGAGGATTACAAGCAGGCTGACCGTTATGAGGAAATGATCCGCCGCTTAAGCAATGCTTTGGAAGAGGCAGGTTGGGACGGAGCCTGGTACAGGCGAGCCTATTTTGATGACGGTACTCCTTTAGGCTCCGCTATGAATAGTGAATGCTCCATCGATTCCCTGGCCCAATCTTGGGCAGTGATTGCCGGCAACGAGCGGGAAGAACGCCGGGAGACAGCCATGGACGCTGTGGAACAGAACCTGGTGGACCGGGATCTGGGTTTAATTAAGTTGTTTACCCCACCTTTTGAAAACGGCGATCTGGAGCCGGGTTATATTAAAGGCTATGTGGCGGGGGTCAGGGAAAACGGCGCCCAATATACCCATGCCGCCGCTTGGGTGATCAAGGCCTTTGCTATGTTGGGCAAAGGGGATAAGGCGGCAGAACTGTTCCATATGGTTAACCCTATTAATCACGCTCGCACTCCTATCGAATGTGCCGTTTATAAAACGGAGCCTTATGTGGTCGCAGCCGATGTATATACGGTCAGCCCCCAGGAAGGCAGGGGAGGTTGGACCTGGTATACGGGAGCCGCCGGCTGGTTGTACCGGGTAGGATTGGAAGATATCCTAGGTTTCAGGATTAAGAGCGGTAGGTTATATATAGACCCTTGTATCCCCAAAGATTGGCCGGGATTTGTAATTAATTATCGTTATGGCAAAACCATGTATCACATTAAGGTGGAGAACCCTCAAGGAGTAAACCGGGGAATAGGGGAGGTTTGGCTGGATGGGCAGTTAACGGAAAACGGTATTCCCCTGTCAGATGACGAGAAAACTCATCAGGTCAAAGTAGTCATGGCACCCTCCGGTACGCCGGTGTTAGCTGCCGGAAAGTCCGGCTATGAGACTGAATAACAGTTGTCAAGAGAGAAGTCTGCTTTCGTTGAAGCAGACTTCTGCATGTTGACAAACTCTCAAAACCAAATCGATGTTAATCCTGGGCTTCAGAGGAGCCCAGTTTGGGGATGAGCTCAGTCGCCTGAGGATGCCTCCGAAATCGCACCCTGGGGGTGCTCATGCCGTCGGCATTATTCCTCAGGCTCCTTCGCTCTTTTGATTCTGGCTCCAATTCAGCCCTCTGATTAACATCGATTTTGCCTTTGTATACAGTCTGAGTCTGCTTTCATTGAGCAGACTTTTCTTTATGTATATCTAATTTATAGGATAATGATTAAATTTTATTTAATAAATTACAGGTTGTTGCAGGAATAACAAAAGAATGTGAAGAATGGAATAATGCAAATTTAATACTGATACTGGTTATCATTTGGAGGGGTGATGATGTCTGTCAATATTGACTACGAGGGTCTGATTGCTAAAATCGGGGAATGTTGCTTGGATTGTGCAGTTTGTGAGCATGAGGACTGTTTGATCGGATACTGCAAAAAGAGCCTGATGACTGCCTTGAAACAAAATGATGACTTTATTGATGACGGTTTAGATGGGCTGCCTTTAGATGATACAAAAATTTTTCAGGAGGAAAAAATAGTAGATTTTATTGGCTTCTTGTTAAATCAGTGCCGGAATTGCCATATATATCACGATGAGGATTGTATTGTCAATATCGTTCGTTCGGCGCTGGAAGTAATTCTTTTTGGAGAGCCTCAGGAATATCGGGGCAGTAACGTGAAGTACTTGCAGACTCTCAACGGAGTAAATCAAGAGTTGGCTGTCCGGATTATGGATGCTTTTCAAAAACATAAGAAGAAAGAAAATTAAGGAGGAAGGCAATGGAAAAAAGAAGTTTGACAGTGGAAGACCAATTGGGCGTGACTAAAGGGACGGAAATAGAGAGAGCGGTGAAACAGAATTTTAAGGGTGAAACCGGTGAAGTGGGACTGTATTTGGCGATGGCCAGGCAGGCTCAACGGGAAGGATATCCGGAAATAGCCGAAGTATTGAAGACTATTGCCTGGGAAGAGGCGGAACATGCTGCTCGTTTTGCTGAATTTAACGCCATGATTGAAGACAGCCTGGTGGAAAACCTGAAGCAGATGCTGGAAGGAGAAACATTTGCCAACCGGGATAAAAAAGAAATTGCTGATCAAGCTGCATCCCTGGGCTTGGAAACCGCCAGGGATTACTTCAATGAGTCTGCCAAAGACGAAGCCCGCCACGCCAGGATGCTGGAAGGAATCTTGCAACGCTATTTCCCCGGCCAATAGGGCCACTTAACGGTTGTTGATTTTTCTTCATAACGGCAAAGCTTACGCATTGTCCATCCTTTTTAGCCCACTGTGATGATGGGTTTCAGACTGTGGACAAAGGGAAATCGATGTTAATCAGGGGGCTGAATTGGAGCCATAATCAAACGAGCGAAGGGGCCTGAGGGCTAATGCCGACGGTATGAGCACCCGCAGGGTGTGATTTCGGAGGCATCCGAAGGCAACTGAGCTCATCCCCAAACCGGGCTCCTCTGAAGCCCACGATTAACATCGATTTGGTTTTGATTATTTTGTCAGCAGTCTGGGTCCACTGTAACGGTGGGCTTTTTTCTTTGCCCTTGATGAGCAGGATTACTGTGATTCATATTCGAATTGCTATAATAAAACAAAGGGATTGGAATGGAATAGGCCAGGGGTGAATAGCCATGGAGATTAGTGACCTGACCGGCACTATTAAACATATAGTTTACCAGTCTGCCGATGAAAGTTTTACTGTGGCTCGTTTTAAAACAGGGGACGAAAATATTACTATTGTAGGTCCCCTTTACGGTGTTAAGCGGGAGCAGGAGATTCGCATTTGGGGAGTGGAGAAGAAACATCCCAAATACGGTAAGCAAATTCAAGTGGAACGGTTTGAAGTAGCGTTACCCTCCGGCAGGGAACAGATTGTCGATTATTTGACTTCTACTGTCAGAAACGTGGGGCCGAAAAGAGCAAGGGCGATTGTAGATAAGCTGGGAGAAGAATGCTTAAAAATAATTGTTGAACAGGGACCTGAGGTCTTGGCTGATATAAAAGGGATCAATAGCCGCAAGGCCGAGGAGATTTACCAGTCCTTAGCGGAAAATCTGGAACTTCAGTACGTGTTATCGGCTTTATTGCCTTTCGGTTTGTCTGCCAATATGGCGGTGAAGGCTTATCAGGCTTGGGGCTTTAATGCCATCAGCGCGGTAAAAGAAAACCCTTATTTGCTGGCAGAGATTACGGTAATCGGTTTTTTCAGGGCGGATTTGATTGCTAAAAACATGGGGATACCTGATAATGCTCCTTATCGTCTCCAAGCTGCGTTGAAACACTTGCTTTTGGAGGCCGAGGGACAAGGCCATTGTTTTTTGCCGGAGGAGGAACTGCTAAGAAAGATTCAGGATTTGCTAAACCAATGGGACGAAGAAGACCAAGCCAGGCACCGGGAAGCCCTGGAAGTGCTTCTGGCCAATCAAGTCCTGGTAAGGGAAGGGGAGCGGGTATACCTGTGCCGCCTGTATGAGGCGGAAGAAAAAACAGTTGAACAAATAGGAAAGCTGTGCTATCCCAAACCCACCGCTTCCCCAGCCAGAATTGAAGAGTGTTTGGACTTATTTGAGGCGGAAACGGGATTGCAACTGGCAGAAGAACAGAAGTTGGCGGTACGGACGGTCATGGAGACGGGTCTTTGCATCCTGACCGGAGGGCCCGGTACGGGAAAAACCCTGACTGTCAATGCGGTTATCGCTGTTTTGCGTAAGCTGAGGGAGGAGGCCAAAGTTTCCTTAGCAAGCCCTACCGGCAGAGCCGGCCAGAATTTAGCAGAGGTTACCGGTGAAGAGGCAGGTACCATCCACCGGCTCCTTGGTTTTCGTCCGGGAGAAGGTCCCGAACATGACGCCAAAAACCCTTTGGATTGTGACCTGCTGGTCATCGATGAGGTTTCGATGTTGGATATCAGTTTGGCGGCCATGCTTTTTAAGGCGGTGGATCCTGTTCAAACCAGGGTTTTATTGGTAGGAGACGCTGACCAGTTGCCCAGTGTGGGACCTGGAAATGTTTTGCAGGACCTGATTGAAGCCGGGGTACCTTCCGTTAAACTCACCCATATTTTCCGGCAGGCTGCCACCAGCCAGATCGTCACTAATGCTCACCGGATTAACAAAGGCGAAATGTTGACGGTGGATCATACTAAAGGAGATTTTTTCTTTCTGGAACATGATGACCCGGAAGCAGTTGCTTTCATCATCAAGAAGGCTGCTTTGCGGTTTTTGGAATTAGGTTATTCGGTGAAGGACATCCAGGTGCTATCCCCCATGCATAAAGGACCCATCGGCACCATGGCCTTAAACGGTATCCTGCAGGAAGCATTAAATCCGCCCCATCCTGAAACCAGGCAAGTTCAGGTTGGGCAAACGGTCTACCGGGAAGGAGACCGGGTAATGCAGCTTAAGAACAACTATAATAAGCAGGTCTTTAACGGAGATGTGGGCTTTATTACCCAAATTATTCCCGCTGATGCCAGAACCGGCCAGGAATTAGAGGTGTTGGTGGAAGTGCGGGGAGAAATAGTTGAGTATTCCCGGGATGAGGTGTTGGAAGAACTGTCCCTGGCCTACTGTATGACTGTTCATAAAGCCCAGGGCGGGGAAGTGCCGATTGTCATCATGCCGGTAAGTACCCAGCATTATTACATGTTGGCCCGGAATTTATTATATACAGGCATCACCAGGGCTAAAGAAAAAGTAGTGCTGGTCGGAACCAGGAAAGCACTGGCCAGGGCTATAAACAACAACAAAACTACTATGAGATATACAGCCCTGGCGGACAAAATCCGGCAGACCATCTTTAGTAACGTGGATGCAGGGGCAACAGAATAGACAGGTCAATCACGAAACGGAGGGTCTTGATGGCTACATTTGAAGATTTCATGAAACTGGACATCAGAGTAGGAGAAATTATTAAGGCAGAGGAATTTCCCAAGGCCAGAAAACCTGCTTATAAATTGTGGGTAGATTTTGGTGAAGAAATAGGCGTCAAAAAGTCCAGTGCCCAGATCACTGAATGCTACAGAATAGAAGAACTGGTAGGAAAACAGGTTATGGGAGTAGTCAATTTTCCCCCGAGACAAGTGGCTGATTTTAAATCGGAGGTACTGGTTTTAGGGGTTTATGCTTCACAAGGAGTGGTGTTGATTCAACCTGAACAGCCTGTTCAAAAGGGAGACAAACTTGGCTAATTTAATTAATTCTAAAGACCGGCAACTGTTACTTGGAACTTTTCCCCATCTCACTTCGTCAATAGGAACAACATTGACCAAGTGAGGGTAGAAAGGAAGGGAATAAGCCATGTTTAAGCGGTTGGTAGGGCTATTGGCGGTGCTTTTAATTATAGCTACCGGGGGATGGGCTTTGGCCGTCAGTGAAGATGTCTCCCCGGATCCCGGAAACGGTAGCGACCCACTTCCGGTGGTAGGTTCCCGGGAAAATCTGGAGAAGTTGCTGGAAAAAGCTCAGGACAAGGCATCTCAGCCTTTCGGAATTAGGCTTTTTGACAGGGGGTTTGGTGTGGCCATGGTAGCCAAGGACGCTGCGGTTGCCACCGGGTCGGCAGCGGCTCCGGGGAGTGCTCCTCCTGAAGCAGAAGACTATTCCGGTACTAATGTCCAGGTTGCCGGGGTAGATGAAGCAGATCTGGTGAAAACCGACGGCAAGTATATTTACCAGGTAAACAGGGGGCGAGTGGTAATTGTTAATGCTGATCCTCAGCAAATGAAGGTGGAAAGCATTCTGGACTTCGAAGACTCATTTCAACCCTTGGAGCTCTATGTTGATGAGCAATATCTGGTAGTCATCGGCAATTATTATCCGCCTCCGCCTGTATTGGAACCGGGGCCGGTAAAACCGGGACCCATTGAACCGGACAGGGGCTTTGCCACCCCTGACATGAGGGTAATCTATCCGCCCTACTATGCTCAGTCTATGGTTAAAGCAGTAGTCTATGACCACCGTGACAAAGCTGACTTGAAAAAGGTGCGGGAAGTAGAAGTGGACGGTAATTATGTTTCCTCCCGGAAAATCGATGACGCTTTGTACCTGGTCACCAATCGTTATTTGGGCTACCACATTATGAATGAGGCGGAGCCGGCCATCTTGCCTGGCTACCGGGATTCCGTTGCGGGAGACGGGCGCCGGACCCTGGACTACGGCGAGATCCGTTATTTCCCTGATTTTTATAACCCGAACTATTTGTTGGTGGCCGGATTTAATTTGGCTGAACCTGACGAGATTGTTCAAGTTGATGCTTATTTGGGGGCCGGCGAGGAAATTTATGCTTCCCGGGATAACCTGTATGTGGCGGTAACATCATACCAGCCCCGGCGGGGGCTTTTAGTCCAAGGCCAGGGCCAGGAGACTTGGGTTTACAAGTTTGCTTTACTGGACGGTAAAATTGATTACCAGGGATATGGAACAGTTCCCGGCCGGATTTTAAACCAGTTTTCCATGGATGAGTATAAGGGGCATTTTCGGATTGCCACCACTACCGGGGATATGTGGCGGGAAGACGAGGGAACTTCCAAAAACAATCTGTATATCTTAAATGACCAATTGGATTTGGTAGGAAGCATCGAAGGAATTGCTCCCGGCGAGAGAATTTATTCTGTGCGGTTCATGGGAGACAGGGCCTATATGGTTACCTTCAAAAAGGTAGACCCGCTTTTTGTACTGGACTTAAAAGACCCTGCCCAGCCCCAGGTTTTAGGAGCCTTGAAGATACCCGGCTATAGTGATTACCTGCACCCTTATGATGAAAACTACCTGATTGGTTTCGGCAAGGATACGGTGGAAGTCAGCCATAAAGATCACTTGGGGCGAGTAGTTGGGAGTACGGCTTACTACCAGGGAATGAAAGTGGCCTTGTTTGATGTGACTGATGTGTCCAATCCAAAGGAGCTTTTTGTGGAGATCATCGGGGATAGGGGCACCGAGTCGGAATTGCTGCACAATCACCGGGCCTTGCTGTTCTCCCGGGAAAAAGAACTGCTTGCTTTTCCGGTAACGGTCATGGAAGTCAAGGATCAGGCCAACTCCTTTGAAGACAGGGCAATCCAGTACGGTGAATTCACCTTTCAGGGAGCTTACGTCTACCGGTTAAATCCGGAACAAGGCTTTCAACTCCGGGGCAAGATTTCTCATCTGACCAAAGAGGATTATGCCAAGGCCGGTAATTACTGGTACGGCAGTGAGTCTAATGTAGAGCGCATTATATACATTGGTGACCATCTCTATACCCTGTCTCAAGGAAAGATTATGGTCCACACCATAATAGGATTAAACCACCTGAACACATTGAACATACCTTCGTCCGAATAGTTTAAGCTAATTGATCATGCCTCCTTGGAATTGCTCCCAGCGTGAAAAAGTATTACAATAAAAGGAAGAGCTGTGGAGATATCCAAGGAGGTTTTTTAATGCAATCAAAAAATTTTCTTCGTGATTGGCTGGTACCTTTGGTGGTGGCCCTGGTATTGGCTTTGTCCATCAGGACTTTTGTGGCAGAAGCCAGATATGTTAATTCGGAATCCATGGTGCCCACCCTGGAAGTAAACGATCGGGTGTTCGTGGATAAGGTATTCTATAAAATAGATGGCATACAGAGACTGGATGTAGTTGTTTTTGCGCCGCCGCCGGAGGCTTATACGAAGGATGATTATATCAAAAGGGTGGTAGGCCTGCCGGGAGACGAGATTGAAATAAAAGAAGGAGTATTATTTGTTAACGGGGAACAGGTAAAAGAAGCTTATTTAGCGGAAACCATGAACGGCAGTTTCGGACCGGTTACGGTGCCCGAGGGCCAATTGTTTGTACTGGGAGATAACAGAAACAATTCCAGTGACAGCCGGGCCTGGGGTTTTGTACCGGTGGAAAATGTAAAGGGTAGGGCCATAGTCAGGTTTTATCCTTTTCACCGCTTTGGCACTTTGGAATAGTAATAATTTGTCTAGAAAAGAATAAAAGCCTCCTCACTCAATCATACTATGGAAGAAAGATTACACGAGTTGAAAGGAGGCTTTTAGTTTGGGACATAAACGTTGGTTGGTACTGCTACTGGTGTTGATAATAACCGCCATAGCTATTTCCGGATGCAGGCAGACTCCCGATACTACTCCCCCGGAACCCCAGCAACAGGAAGAAAACCAGGAAAACCAGACGGATGCCATTCGGGAGGAATGGGCCGACAGCGCCCATGCAACAGTAACAAATGCCGATTCATCCAACTCGCCCGCCAAACGGGATGGATGTATTATCTGCCATGACGGCAGAGCCTATAACAAACAAATCAGCTCTGCAGATGAATTGGATACGGGGGAACCGGTGGGAGCAGACTGTGAAACTTGCCATACCGGTCACGGCAAAGAAGTATGGCAGTCCGGATTGGTGCAATTGCCTGCAGGTGAGGTCAGGGACGGAGGCGGGGCACTTTGCATGGATTGTCATAACGCCAGGAGTATTCCTGACCCGGCAGACAGACCGGCACCCCATGCTTCAGCGGAAGCCGATATTGTAATGGGTATTAATGGGTTTCATGTGGAAGGCAAAACTTATGGTTCATCGCCTCATACTGCCGTAAAAGATACCTGCTTTGGCTGTCATATGGCTGATCTGGGTAAGGGCTATCCCAGCCATACTTTTAGATCAGAGTTAGAAACCTGTGAACAATGCCATAAAGGCATAGATTCCATCAATATGAAAGCTAAGGATGATTACGACGGTGACGGTACGGTAGAAGGTTTTCAGGATGAAGTAGACGGGTTGCTGAAAATGCTTCATGATACTATCCAGGCCAGGTTGGAGGGAGGTACTTTTACCTCTACCCATGGTCGCATCGCTTTCATGGATGAGAAGGAAGAGGAGATGGAAGAAGTGCCGGCAGAGCTCTATCATGGTGCCTGGAATTACTACCTGGTAGCCAATGACGGTAGCAGGGGTATCCATAATCCTCTCTATGTGGTTCAATTGTTGCAGCAGTCAATATTGATGCTGGGTGGAGACCTGGGAGAGGCTAAACAGCTGTAAGCTGGGCTCTCTCGAATTTGGCTCCAATTCAGACCTTCGACTAATATCGATTTAGCTCTAGGTCGTTGATAAAGTGCTATTATGGTTAGACCGCTTAAGGCTGGTAATGCTTTGCGTAGCGGGCGTTGGGGCGCAGTCGTCGGAAGCTTGCTGCCGGTAACGACGTAGGCACTCCGCCGTAGCGAAGCAAACATTACCAGTCTTACGTTTGACACATGGCCAACAGTCCGAGCAGTTGCAAGTTGCCAGGTGAGTACTGTTTTTATGGAAGAAACAACCCTTAACTTTTATTTGAGTAGACACTTGCATTTTAATAAGATTATGCTATAATAAGTACTGTCTTAAATAACTGCAGGGGCGAGTAGCTCAGTTGGGAGAGTACCTGAATGGCATTCAGGGGGCCGTGGGTTCGAGTCCCATCTCGTCCACCATTTT
>JAAYOX010000195.1 GCA_012520135.1 Clostridia bacterium | reverse complement strand
TGTCGTGTAGATCCTCGAACTAAAGACTTGGTGCAAAGAATCTTACCCAATGAAATTGCCGTGGTAAACCATATTGATCTGGATGAAATAGCAGCGGAGTCATTACTGCGTAAAAGGATCAAAGCATTGGTCAACGCCGCACCATCTTTGTCCGGTAGGTATCCTGCATTGGGCACCGCAAAACTGTTATCTTCCGGCATTCCCATCATCGATATGGTAGATCCGAAAATAATGGAACTGGAAGAAGGTACAGTGGTTGAAATTACCGATAATAAGATACGAACTCCCCAACAAGTATTTACCGGGCGGAGACTGGATAAACAAAAGCTGTCCCGGGAATTGGCTTTAGCCGAAAAAAATTTTGAATTTCAATTGGAATCTTTTGCCTTGAACACTTTTGATTACGCCCTTAAAGAGATGACTTCAATCTTTTCTCCTTTAGCTTTGCCCCCCTTAAAGTTATCTATGAAAGGAAAACATGTTCTCATCGTAGTTAGAGGACGAGATTATAAAGAAGATCTGCAAGCCATCGCCCCTTATATTAAAGAAACACAACCGGTGCTAATGGGAGTGGACGGCGGGGCAGACGCGCTCATTGAGGAAGGATATCGACCGGACATTATTTTGGGTGATATGGACAGCGTCTCCGATAAAGCATTGAAATTGGCAAAAGAAATTATTGTCCATGCTTACCCTGACGGTTTAGCTCCCGGGGCGGAGCGGATAGAAAAACTCCACCTGTCTTACCACAAACTACCGGCTCCGGGGACCAGTGAAGATGTGGCAATGTTACTGGCTTACGAAAGCGGTGCAGAGTTGATTGTAGCCCTGGGAACTCATACTAATCCGGTTGATTTTTTGAATAAGGGCAGGGAAGGTATGGCCAGTACCTTTTTAGTTCGCTTAAAAGTTGGTACCGTTTTGGTTGACGCTAAAGGAGTCAATAAACTTTACCGGCAGAAATTAAAAGGTACTTACGTGGCCAAACTAATTGCTGCAGCTTTGCTGCCGGTAACCGTAATAGCGTTAATTCACCCCGGTTTATACCAAATCATCCGCTTACTGTGGATACGAATCAGATTTGTTTTTGGTTTTTAAGTGAGGAGGCGCCAGTTGTGGTAGCTAATATTTCCATCGTGCTTCCTGCATACAACGAAGGGGAGCGGATCGTCGATACAATTACAGCTCTGACCTCTTATCAAGAAATAAAAGAAATAATCGTGGTTGATGATGGTTCAACTGATAACACCGGCCCTTTAGCCAGAAAAGCAGGAGCCTCTCTTTGGACTAATGAGCGAAATTTGGGTAAGGGAGCTTCTTTAAACATCGGTGCCTCTTTGGCTACGGGGGAATTTGTAGTATTTTTAGATGGAGATCTGGGAGGTTCAGCCCGAGAAGCAAATAAACTCTGGCATCCTCTTCTGGCTGATGAGGCGGATTGTGTCATTGCCCGTTTTCCAAAAGCCCGGCGAAAAGGAGGTTTAGGTTTAGTCAAAAAACTGGCCTCCTGGGGCGTTGAGCGATACGGAGGCCAAAGAATAGCAGCGGTTCTCTCCGGCCAAAGGGCTTTTAACCGCCGGAGTTTAGAGGCTGTTTTTCCCATGGCCGGGGGTTATGGTGCTGAAGTAGCTACTACTATCCACCTGTTGAAAAAAGGATACCGGATCTTGGAGGTGGAGGTGGCCATGACTCACCGGGAAACAGGTAGAGATCTAACAGGTTTTCTCCACCGGGGCAGACAGTTTCATCATATTTTAAAAGTATTGGCAAGTGAGGCTCTCAAATGAAATATTTGTTCCTGTTGATTGCCAGCTACCTTTTGACCAGAGCAGTATTGCCATTCTGCTTAAAGATCATGACAGGATTTGGTTTAACAGCTAATAACTATCAGGGAAAATCCGTTCCCATGCCTGCAGGATTGATTCCTGCAACTGTTTTCTTATTTATGGTAGCCATTAGTACCATTTGGTTTCAAAGCACCGTAACTTGGTCAATATTTGCCTTTTGCCTGATATTGGTGTGTTTAGGCATTGCAGATGATTTAAAGGGAACCTCAGAGCATAAAGGGTTTAGGGGTCACTTTAAGGCGTTATTCAGAGGGAAAATTACCACAGGAATAACCAAAGTTGCCGTTGGAGGTTTACTGGCGCTAGCCGCTGCGTGGGTTCTAAGTGAAAAAAGAATTGACATTTTAGCGGTCAATACCCTACTAATCGCCCTGTCTACTAACTTGATTAATCTAATGGATTTGCGGCCCGGCCGGGCTATCAAAATCTTTCTTGTTATGTCATTATTGCTCTTGTGGCTTGGGCAGTGTAGGGAAATCCATTGGCTGATCCCCTTGACCGGTTCCGTCTTAGCCTATTGTCCCTGTGATTTAAGGGCTAAAGGAATGCTGGGAGATACAGGGGCAAATTTGTTAGGCTTCGTCCTGGGATTGGCTTTAGTTGAGGTATTAGGAATACAAGGTAAGATAGTGGTCCTTGGTTTTTTGTTAGCAGTTCATTTTTACGCGGAAAAATTCTCCATATCAGCTTTGATTGAGGAGAGACCATGGCTCAAATACTTGGATGAACTGGGCAGGCCGGATTATGTAGGGGGCGACGGTGCTGATTAATTTAACCGAGGGAGTAGTAAATGAAATTTTAGAACAAAACCCGGAGTTTACCAGAACCTTGGTAGAATGTAGTGATGGGGAACATCAGGCTATCGGTTACCATCTGTTCGTAGGTTTCCCTCGAGCCGGTGATCGGGTAGTGCTCAATACCACAGCCGTTGATTTAGGTTTAGGCACAGGCGGCTTTCACTTTATTGTACATAATAAATCACAACCGTGGACAGGCCATGCTAGCGGTAATGGACATATTATGAAGCTGCGCTATACCCCCTTGCAGTTCAGCGTCTTGAGCGTTGAAGAAGAGGGGAGTCCTTTCCGTTCTCTTCTGGAAAAAGAGACCTCACTAGACGAGATGCCGGTGGTAGTTGGTCTTTTGCACAGTCACTTGACTCCTGCCGTCTTAGCAATAAACTGGGCCTGCGGCGGTAACTTGAGGATTGCCTATCTAATGACGGACGGGGGAGCCCTTCCCATGGGTTTTAGCAAACAGGTGCAGTCTCTTAAAGAGAAAAAGCTATTAGTAGGCACCGTTACAGTGGGCCAGGCTTTTGGCGGGGATCTAGAGGCTGTTAACTATTATTCAGGCTTATTAGCGGCAAAAGCCGTTTTAAAGGCAGATATTACAATCGTGGCCATGGGCCCCGGCATCGTGGGCACAAATACGACCTATGGTTTTTCCGGAGTGGAGCAGGGACAGGTAGTTAATGCAGTCTCAGCTTTAGGAGGACAACCGGTCATTATTCCTCGCCTTTCCTTTGCCGACCCAAGACCCCGCCATCATGGATTAAGCCATCACAGCCGGACCATACTTAAAACCGTCATCCTGACCGGTGGATGGATTGGGCTACCTGAACTGGAAAACCGGAAAAGAGAATTGGTCCAGCAGCAGATTACATCTGCCGGGTTAGAATCCAGGTATATTTTTGTTGAAAAAAATACTGCACCCTTGACAGTTGAGTTAGCTAAATATGATTTGAAAGTAAGCACCATGGGTAGGACTTATAGTCAGGATGCTGAATTCTTTGGTGCTGCTTGGGCTTCGGGCCTGGTAGCCTACGATTTGTGGAAAAATCTTAATGGAAATGATAATTAAGCATTTCTTGCAAAGTCCATTCTTCCGGGAAAGATGATAACCATTCTTGCAGTTCATGATATGTACCATAAAAAACAAAAGATTTTTTGGTAACACACAGTTCCAAAGTAAGCCCACCTTTCTATAGTTCGGGGTTAATGGTTATATTAGAACTATGCAATTTAATCCCAAATTATGTAAGGGTGATTGTTGTGAAGCGTTTGCCGGTGATCAATTGTTGCTCCGACGCCTCCGGAGCGTGGCAGGCAGGTTTACAGCAGCAAGTAGTGGTGATCGTAGATGTTATTGATATGTCTACTACTTTAGAAGCAGCTTTGGAAGCCGGGGCTCTAAAAGTGTACGGAGCCGGTCCTGATTCAGCGCGGGGACCGGTACCCGTTAACCCTCTTGCCATCGGTAGAAAAGCAGGCTTGGAGGCAAAAAAAATGGGTGCCTCGGTCATTATCGTAGCGGAACCCCGCTGGGGCAGTGACGAAGACAGGCTGAACTCCTGTGGTAAACTGCTAAAAGGTCTACATTCAGCGGGAATCAAAAATTACCAGATAGTCCCCAATCTGGGCATTACCACTGCCAAATTGGTTGATTTCCAATACGCTGTAGTAATTGCAGTCACTAATTCCGGGGGAGTGGCTTTTGATGCCGGCTGGACGGCAGGGGGAACAGTCTTGACGGCGACCGTGGCCAGGACATGGAAAATGAAAGGTACACAGCCGGCTAGAATTGGAGTAGACAGGGCATTAACTTTGGCTATGAATTTAGGCAAGGATATCTCATTTGTAGCTGCCAGCAGCAACTCTCAGGAAGATATCTTGGCGGCCCAGTATTTAGCCCAGTTGGCTATGCAGCGAAGAGGTACCTGCTGATTGTTTAAAAAGGGGTTGGTTATAATCTGGCGGTTTCTTCCATAAATATAATTATCACCTTTAGGGAGGAACCAATGTGATTAAAGGCTTTAAAAACATGTGGATTAATCACTGCCGGGACAACCTCTGGCTGTATATTTTAGTGTTGCTCTGCCTGATCATTGGAGTAGTGGCAGGTACCGTATCTGTTAAACTGCTGACTGCGGAAGAAGCCACTGATTTAGGTGAGTATCTTGCCTCCTTTATCGGAGGGCTGGAAGGAATCGGTTTGGATCAATTGACAGTCGTTCGCCAGTCCTTGTACAACAATTTCAAAACTATCGGCTTGATCTGGTTTTTAGGCTTAACAGTAATCGGCACTCCCATAATTTTGCTCCTGCTTTTCGTAGAAGGATTTACTCTGGGATTTACCGCAGGATTTTTGGTTCAAGCCAGAGGTATTCAAGGTATTTTACTGGCCTTTACGGCTCTTGCGCCACCTAATATTTTGTTGCTACCGGGGTTGGTAACCGCAGGAGTATTAGGAATCACTTTCTCCGTTTGGTTGGTAAAAGGTCGCAACGAACTAAGAAGTACAGGTATCTTTCAACAATTCCTGGCTTATAGTCTAAGCATGGGGATACTCAGTGTTATCATCGTAGCAGCCGGATTCCTGGAAGCTTATTGCTCGCCTGCATTGATGAAATTAGTGGTTTCATATTTCGGTTTTTAAAACAACCTGTTAAGGCTTCAGACTGTGGACAAAGGCAAAATCGATGTTAATCAGAGGGCTGAATTGGAGTCAAAATCAAAAGAGCGAAGGAGCCTGAGAGATAATGCCGGCGGTATGAGCACCCGCAGGGTGCGAATTCGGAGGCATCAAAAGGCGACTGAGCTCATCCCCAAACCGGGCTCCTCTGAAGCCCACGATTAACATCGATTTTGGTTTGAGCAGTTTGTCAACAAGCATCCCGCAGGGTCTTTTTTTTGTCCAAAAACAGGAAACCCAACCCTTATGTTGAACTAGAAATGAAAGAACAAATATTTCCCGAGGTGAGGCAATGCTTGACCATTATATCGATGGCTTTATCAAGTACCTGGCGGTGGAGAGAGG
>JAAYOX010000194.1 GCA_012520135.1 Clostridia bacterium | reverse complement strand
CCATTGCCGAAAAAGTGGGCCATAAAACTACGATTCTTGCCGACGGCGGCGTAAGATCCGGCGTCGATGTCCTTAAGCTACTGGCTTTAGGAGCGGACGCCGTGCTGGTAGGCAGGCCACTGATCATCGGGGCCTTTGGCGGTGGCACAGCAGGTGTTAAATACATCATCGAGCAGTACACAGCAGAACTTAAACAGGCCATGATTTTAACCGGCTGCCGGTCCCTGGCAGACATCCGTTCATCCATTCTGTGCTGATCTTGGGCCTCCCTTTCGCCGTTTTTACTTAATCAATTTGGACAACTCTTTAAACTGAGGTGTCCCTGCTTGCTTCATTAAATCAAAGAAAACCGTCTCCGTATTGGTGATCACTGCTCCCATAGAGGCCATCAGGGATAACCCGTTCCGGTAATTATCCTTGGTCCGGGAGCAGACCCCATCTCCGGGCACAAAAGCCTGGTAACCTTGGCTTAAGAGATCCCTTACCGTCTGGAAAACGCAAACGTGAGTTTCCATGCCGGTGACGATGATTTTTTTCCTGTTGGTCTCCTCTAAAGCTTTAATCACTTCCGGAGTACAACCGGTAAAAGTGATTTTTTCAAATACTGTTGCCCCCTCTACTGCCAATTCCGGTACTGTACCTCCCAACCCTTTTGGGTATTGCTCCGTAAACAAAACGGGAATCTCCAGCGCATTAGCAACCTTCAGTAGAAAACAGGTCTTATCGATCACTTGTTGGCCGTACTTCATGGCCGGCACCAGCCGTTCTTGAATATCGATTACCAATAATGCGGCATCTTCGGGAGTCAAACAGAATTTATCCACCGGTATTACCTCCTTATTCATTTCTGAACATCACTTAACTGTGTTCTCTTCTTTGTTATATATAATACCAATTCCCGGCATTCAAAACATTTATTTGACACAAAAAATCCGAAATAGTTCCCTCTTCTAAAAATACACTACCTAACAGGCAGTTGGAAACCTCTGCCCGTCAACAAAGTGACGATTTCAAACCGGGGCAGGTCGTGGACCTTACTACAGACACGACCTTCCTTTTTGTCCCAATTTTATCGATAGAATTTTATTATAGTTTAGACATTGTTTATAAAGGGTTTTTATGCTATACTACATCTAATAATAATTACTATTAAATCCGAAGGAGGTACAAAATGCCGGAAGATTTTAAACCGGGATGCCAACGGCCCCCCATTCAGAAGCCTAAACAACAGGTCGATGAAAAACAGGAGATTATCGTTAAGGAGGAGAAGCAATCTATGATTAAGGTAGGTAAACCTGCCCCAGATTTCACCGCTCCGGCTTTTTATCAAGGAAAATTTGTGAATACCAGCCTATCTGAATACAAAGGCAAGTGGGTTTTGTTATGCTTCTACCCCGGTGATTTCACTTTCGTCTGAGCTACCGAAATTTCAGCAGTTGCTGAAAAATATGCTGAGCTCCAAAATCTTGGTGTAGAAGTTTTAGCCTGCAGCGTTGACAGCGTGTTCGTTCATAAAATGTGGAATGATCACGAACTCACCAAAATGATTAATAAAGACATTCCCTTCCCCATGTTGTCCGACCAAGACGGCAGCATTGGCAAGATGTACGGCATCTACGATGAAGACAGTGGTGTAGAAACCAGGGGCAGATTCATTATTGATCCCGATGGGATTGTCCAGGGATTTGAAGTATTGACTCCTCCCGTAGGCAGAAATGTAAGCGAAACCTTAAGACAAATCCAAGCCTTCCAGTTAGTTCGCAATTCGGAAGGCACAGAAGCCACACCTTCCGGCTGGAAACCGGGTAAACCCACGTTAAAGCCCAACCCCGATTTAGTCGGAAACGTTTGGAAAGTATGGAAAGTAGGCCAAGCCTTTGACGAATAATCCGTAATAAACTAAACAGAATACCGGTAAGTAACCCCGTGGCAAATAAGCTGCGGGGTTATTTAATACCCAAAAACACCGCTTTTTTGCAATGTTTATTATTTTTGCAACTTATTTAGCAGGATTTTTTGAAAAAATATTGAATATTGGGCATAAGGCCTAATGGTCAGACCACCATGCTGTCACACGTTCAGGAGGACAGGCGGACCTCCATCTAGCCGCCCTTAGGCCGGACCGACCACCTGTGTAATAAAAGGAGGAATGCACTATGTCCAAAAAGCAGTTGATCCAAGAGCTGGTTGAAGCACTGGGTCAAGAAAACGTTATTACTGAACAAGAGGATCTTGTCTGTTATTCCTTTGATGCTACTCCTGATGTACCTAACCCATTGCCGGATGTGGTAGTAACACCTACTTGCACTGAAGAAGTAGCCAAAGTAGTCACTATAGCCCTTAAGTATAAAACCCCCATTTACCCACGGGGATCGGGTACTAACCTTTGCGGCGGTACCGTACCTCTCAAGGGTGGGATTGTACTCTTATCATTGAAAATGAACAAAATACTGGAAATCGATCCCGAAAACCTGGTAGCGGTAGTCCAGCCCGGGGTGATTATCCAGCATCTTAACAATGCTGTGGCACCTCACGGCCTGATTTATCCGCCTGATCCAGGCACTGTAACTACGGCTACCATGGGTGGTAGTGTAGCAGAATGTGCCGGCGGGCTCCGTGGCCTGAAATACGGTGTAACCAAACACTATATTATGGGTCTGGAAGTTGTATTACCTAATGGCAAAGTGGCTCGTTTTGGCGGCAAAACCGTTAAGAACGTCACCGCTTATGATCTGGTTAAACTGTTTACCGGTTCCGAAGGCACTCTGGGTATTATCACCGAAATTACCGCTAAACTGATTCCCGCTCCGGAAACCGCTGCCGCTATGTTGGCCACCTTTTCCAGCTTAGAAGATGCCGGTAACGCCATTAAAGGCATCATCAGCAGTAAAGTGATTCCAGCCACCCTGGAAATTATGGACCAGGTCACCATCCGGACTGTAGAAAACTTCGCCAAGGTAGGCTTACCCACCGATGCTAAAGCCATTTTACTCATCGAAGTAGACGGAATTCCCGAAGTTGTAGCCAGGGAAGCCGAAGCGGTAGAAAAAGTAGTTATTGAAAATAACGGCAGTATTAAACGGGCCAAAGATGAACAAGAGCGAGAAAATATTTGGACTGCCCGCCGGGCTGCACTTCCTGCTTTAGCCCAATTCAAGCCCACTACGGTTCTGGAAGATGCTACTGTTCCCCGCAGTAAAATAACGGAAATGCTATTATTCCTGGAACAAATAGCGGAAAAATACAAATTGGACATTGGTACTTTCGGCCATGCCGGGGACGGCAACTTGCACCCGACTATTCTGACCGACGCCAGGGATAAA
This sequence comes from Clostridia bacterium, assembly GCA_012520135.1. Lineage (GTDB taxonomy): Bacteria > Bacillota > DULZ01 > DULZ01 > DULZ01 > JAAZDD01. The sequence continues at coordinate 2,571 of JAAYOX010000194.1, read as the reverse complement.
GAAGAAATGGAACGAGTGCACAAGGCTGTAGACGAAATCTTTGCCAAAGCGGTTGAATTAGGCGGTACTCTTTCCGGGGAACATGGTATCGGCATCGCTAAAGCCAAATACCTGGAGTTGGAGCTGGGTGAAGCCGGCATGGATGTACTCCGTAGAATTAAGAACGCCCTGGATCCCGAAGGAATAATGAACCCCGGAAAAATCATTTCCAACTAGGGGGTATTAAGATGGACTATTTAAGACAATTCCCGGAAATAGAACAGGAAACGATTAAATGTATGAAGTGCGGTAACTGTCAGGCCGTTTGTCCTTTGTATCAAGAAACAAAATCAGAAGGAGCAGTAGCCAGAGGAAAAATTAAATTAACAGAAGAAGTATTGGAAGGCAAACTGGAATATACCCAAAGACTGGCCAAGATTTTTGAAACATGCTTACAATGCAAGGCTTGTGCCGTCGCCTGCCCTTGCGGTGTAGAGCCGGATAAAATCGTACTGGCTGCCAGGGCGAAGCTGGCCCAAGAGCGGGGTTTGCCTTCAATTAAAAAACTCATTTTTAAAGTCTTATCCAGCCCGGCCTTGTTTAAAACCGGTTTGGCAGTAGGAGCCCGTACCCAGGGATTATTCTTCAAACAGAGAGAAGACGGTCAGAGCACCAGAATACCCATCAGCGGAATCGTACTGCGGCGGGTGATTCCTAAACTTGCCAAAACTTCGTTTTTAAACATGGTTCCGGAAAACAATAATGTACCCGATGCCCGGATGACAGTCGCCTTTTTTAGCGGATGTACTACTAACTTCGCCTATCCTAATGTAGGTACCTCGATCATAGAAATAATGAAGCAAAACAAGATCAATGTAATTGTACCCAAAGCTCAGCACTGCTGCGGGCTTCCGGTATTGATGCATGGGGACGTGGCTACAGCTACTGAAATGGCCAAGTCCCACGTGGATATCTTTAGTAAGTATCAGGTAGATGCCATCATCACAGTCTGTGGTACCTGCGGTGAATCTTTTCAAACAAATTACCCGGAACTGTTAAAAGATGATCCCGAGTATAGCGAAAAAGCACAAATGTTGGCCAAAAAAACCTATGACTTTGCTCAATTCCTGGTAGACGTTGCCGTCCTTGACAAAAGCAAACTGGGCCCCATTGATGCTACTGTTACCTACCATGTGCCCTGCCACATCGGTCGAAGCATGAAGGCGGCACAACAACAATTAGAAATAATTAAAAGCATACCCGGCATAAAATTTAAGCCACTGAAAGACCCTGACCGTTGTTGCGGTGGCGCCGGCTCATTCAGCCTTACCCATTATGACTTGTCTTATGATATACTGAAGCATAAGCTGGATGATATAAAGTCTACCGGGGCTGATTATGTAATAACAGGATGTGGTTCCTGCCGTATGCAGTTAAATGACGGTATCTCCCAAGAAAAAATGCCCCAAAAAGTACTCCATACCGCAGAACTGTTAGCTCAAGCTTACCAAAATGCCTAATAAAACAGGCGGGACAAGATAGCACATCCTAAATAAATATGCAAAGGTTTTCTAGGGTTCCGCAACCCGGTGTTGGTCTGGTCCGAGAGAAAACTCACAACGGAAGTTGTGCCACGGAAGGATAAAAGCCTGGGAGAAGCTGTTCAGTTATCTCTTGGGCTTTTTGTTTTGGAGGGGCTTTATTGAAGGAGTGATTGGATGAACAGAACTTGGCTAAGAGTATTGGTTGCAGCGTTCCTGGAGGTTATCTGGGTGATTGGTTTGGCCCATTCCTACGACTTCCGTACCTGGACGGGAACAGTAATCGCCCTTATCATCAGTAATTACTTAATGATTACGGCTGGACAAATACTGCCTGCAGGAACTGTCTATGCCGTTTTCGTAGATTTAGGTACAGCAGGCACCGTTATTGCTGAAATACTCTTCTTTGAAGAACCATTTCAATGGACAAAAATACTCTTAATAGCAATCCTGCTGACAGGAGTCACCGGCCTGAAATTAGTCACCGACAACGAAGCCCGGGAAGGAGCTGAATCCTGATGGCTTGGTTTTCTTTAATCTTAGCAGGCTTATTCGAAGCCTTCGGTGTAACAATGATGAATCAGTTGCGGGTAAGTAGAAATTGGCAAAGTGTTCTCCTCTTAATCTTAGGCTTCGGTTCAAGCCTTCTGCTACTTGGTTACTCCTTACGTTTTCTGCCCATGGGCACAGCTTACGCCATTTGGACCGGAATGGGTGTGGTAGGCGGCACCGTAATTGGCATGCTTCGCTATGGGGAATCTAAAGATTGGAAAAGGATGGCTTTCATAGGCATGGTCTTAGGCGCGGCGGTAGGATTAAAACTTATCACTTAAAAAACAATAAGCGGATAGATGTTAATCCGCTTAGGCCTGTTGACAAACTGCTTAAAACCAAATCGATGTTAATCACGGGCTTCAGAGGAGCCCGGTTTGGGGATGAGCTCAGTCGCCTTCAGATGCCTCCGAAATCGCACCCTGCGGGTGCTCATGCCGTCGGCATTCTCCCTCAGGCTCCTTTGCTCTTTTGATTTTGGCTCCAATTCAGCCCTCTG
>JAAYOX010000193.1 GCA_012520135.1 Clostridia bacterium | reverse complement strand
TGAATGTAACCAAAGACTACCTGCGGTTGGTTGCCAAGGGAACCAAAGCGGTGTTCGACGGCAAAAGCATTCTTCAGAGTGCCTTTATTCTTACTGATGTGACCAGGGTAGAGATTTACGGTATGTCGATCATGCATTACCGTTCTAATGGTATATTCATTACCAGGGGCGGCAGCCACCGGATTATCGGGAACAAAATTAACGGTGTTTTAAATAATGGCATTAGTGTTAGCTCATCCAGCGAGAACCTTCTGTGGGAAAATGAAATCTGCTATGCTGTTGACGGTATTGCGATTATTGGCGGTAGCGTGAACAACCATGTCCTGGAGAACCTGATCACCCTGTGTGAGGATGACGGCATCGAGACTTTCTTGTCTAACGACAGCAACAATGTTTTGGCCGGCAACGTCGCATTCAAAAATGGTGGTTTTGGGATGGAGATCTGGGGAGACAACAACCTCCTGGCCGATAATGTACTGATTGGCAACAGATTGGGCGGCATCAGTGTGGGCCAAGGCAGCAGTTCGGTGGCCGTCGGCAACCTGGTCAAAAACAGCGGCAGCAGGGGCTGTTTTTTGCTCAATCATACCAATCTATTCTTTGGGGAAAACAAGGTGGAAGCCAACCTACGGGAAGGGATAGCTGTCTTAAGCGACTTTCCCAATGGTATCTTCCAACAAAACAAGATCAGGCATAATACTGATTCGGGCATTACCCTCGGTCCGGATGCCCAAGCGAACTTTGTGTTTAATAATAAACTGGAGTGCAATATCCCTGTCAATATCAGGGACGCAGGGGTGAACAATAACTTTTTCGGCAACATTGATGAACCGTGCAAACCCAACGAACTGCCCCTTAAAGACTGTGCCGATTTGGTGAGGAACCGGAAATAGAGGGGAATGGATGATGGATGTCAATGCGAAGATTAAAAAAGAGATTGAACGTCTGGAAAAACTCGTTGCCGACAGCGAAACAATTATGGACCAGGTGCCCAGTCATTTGCGTCCATATCAGGAAAAAGCTCTCGAATTACAGAAGAGTTATATAGCCAAACTGGAGTATATGCTGGCCAATGACGGTAAATAGGTGAAGGGGTAGCGTAAGGCTACCCCTCGGCTTACTGACATAATGTTGAATTATTGAACTATCAACCAAATGTTATGGCTGAAAACGGTGAAACCGGTATTGTTCGTGATTGAGGAATCAAGCCGGATCATTGTAAATGATAGTCCGGGCTTTACCCCTACCTTTGGCCTGGTACAGTGCGGTATCTGCTTTTTTGAATATGGCGTCATATGGCTCTTTATCATCAACCATAGCAATGCCAATGCTGACGGATAGATCTGTCTCTTTAGCAGTATTTTGTATCAGGGCACATAATTTCCGGCATTTTTCTTGAACAAAGGTAACAGAGGGAACATCTTTCATATAGACACAAAACTCGTCTCCGCCAAGGCGTCCAAGGATATCGGTGTTTCGATAGGTTTGCTTCATTACTGCGGCTATATGCTTTAATGCCTGATTACCGGCTAAATGACCTTGGGTATCATTGATGTTTTTAAAGTTGTCACAGTCCATCAGGATGAAGGCGTCTGTAATATGGTTTTCTTTTTGTTGGAGCCTGGCGGTAATCAGGTTTCTTGTTGTGGCGGCGTTATAGAGGCCGGTCATCTCGTCTATTTGTGACTTAATAAGCAGTGCTTCTTTTTCAGCTATTTCTTCGCTAACGTCGATTAGTTTTCCGATGATGCATTCTGTTCTGCCTTGAGGGTCATAAATGTAGGAGTTAATCGCCTTGAAAGCTCCCGTTCGCCCTCCCGGTAAAGGAAGTCTAATAATGTCATTCGGCCAATCAATGTTGTGTTCGGACAAAGCATCTTCCAGTAGGCTGGCTATTTCATTGGTGCTTTCAAAAGTATCAAACAGCTCATTAAATTTGTCAGATAACCTCAAACGTTTTTCCTTTGGAAAGTATTCATACAGGTACTCGTTGGATATTTGAGACAGGATTTCATACTTTCTGTTTTGTTCTCTGAGTTTGTTGCTAACACGTATATAGGAAAGTAAACTAAATACCAGAATACCCAAAACGGTAACCACTGTAACGGTAATTTCCAGGCCGTAAGTCTCCAGCACCATGGCGAAGGTGATCTTACGATCAATATGTGTTGCCGCATTTAAAATCAAGGTTTGCATTTGCTTTGCATCAATCAAATTGAGGGATTTATTAATAATAGAAAGGAGTAGGTCATCATCTCTTAATAGACCGATACAGTATTCCCTTGCTTCTTTCCCAATGGGAACCGTAACGATATTCTGGTAGCCGTTACGTAAGGCATAATACGCTACTGAATAGGCATTACCATAACCATAATCTGCCATCCCATTTTCTACCGCATTTAGACTGTCTTCTCTGGTATCAAAGTAAAGGGTATTCTCCTCCTTTATCCCTTCAAGGAGGGCACTTCCTTTGACAGCGGCATAAAGTTTATCTTCCAACTGATCCGGTTTTACTAAGGAATTCATATATAGGATAGTTTCTGTCTCTAGAAAAGGCTGTGACAACACCATGTCATCCGGAGCATAGTTTGATGAAATACCGTAGATGATGGCAGAATTGCTATTTAGTGCTTCATGAACTGAGGGATAGATAGTGCATTCAAAGGTTAGCCCTGTGATTGCCGATACTCTATCCAGCACACGCTGAAAAATACCTTGTATTTCTCCGTTTTCATCGGAAAAGCAAAGGGGGGCTGCACCGTCAACGGTGGCAGCCCTAATTACTGAGGCTTTTGATATATAGTCTTTTTCCTCCGGTGTTAAGAGGTCCTTAAATGACAATGACGTAGATTTGGCGCTATTGCCGGCTATGTAGCTTGCTAAATTTTCATTTGCTTGCCTGTGGGGATTTGTCTGATTGGCCGGAGCGATATCTCCCATCGTGCCGATGGAAATAAGAAGAGTCACTAAAAATACAAAGATAAGGTTCCTTTTAAAGGATATTATTTTTTTGTCATTT
>JAAYOX010000192.1 GCA_012520135.1 Clostridia bacterium | reverse complement strand
TTTTCCACTTAGACAATCCCGACAAGGGGTTTTTCACCCACCGGCCCTGCCTGTTCTTGATACGGGGAAACAACCAAGGTAACAACTGCCAATCTCCCCGTACCCAGCGGTGCTGCCTGGCTGCATATGAGCTATAAGTTCCCGGATAACCGTCTATTAATTCTACATCTGTAGCCATACCGGTCCTCAAATAACTTCCTTCCAGCAGATCATGACTTAAAATGCTGCCTTCAGGAATGGCATTAGTGAGTAACCGGTGAAATACTTGAAGATCGTAGATTCCTTTACCGGTGAAAATTCCTTCCCCAAACAGGTCCTGATAAACATCGGAAACGGCCGTAACATAGGGATCAATCCCTCCCGCCCCGGCAAACAAGCGGGTAAACTCAGATTGATTAGCACTTTCAACCCCGATTCCGATCCGGGGCTGAATCAACCCATAACCTTCTTTAACAATCCCTTTATCCTGGTCGATCACCGGTCGATGAAGGGGATGGGCCATGGTGCCGATTAGTTTTTTGGCTGTATCCAAAGTTAATCTGGTATCCGCATCCAGGGTAATTACATATTTAATCTTATTAGCCAGCCCGGTTAGACCTGGGGATTGAATATTGTAGGTGGTATCTTCTTCCCCCAGCAAAAGCCGGTTGAATTCCACCAGAGCTCCTCTTTTTCGCTCCCAACCGGTCCAGCGGTTTTGGGTTGGGCACAGGACCCGCTCCCTTTGACAATAGAAAAAGAGCTCCTCTCCCTCTCCATACTCCTCGTTGAGACGTTGGACACCCTGAAGTCCGGCTTGAATAATAGCTTGGTCCTCCGGGGCAGTCTTGTCATCTCCGTCCTTATAATCACCGGCAAGAGCAAAGTAAAGGTTCTCGCTTTTATTAGCCAGGTAATAAGTTTCCAACCGTTCCAGTAATTCCTCTACTTTACCTGCATTGGGCAGGAGGGCAGGAATCACAACCATCGTAGCGTGCCGGTCAGGTATCCCCTCCCCAAAGGACAGTTTGGGCAGGAAAGCCGCCGCCACTAACCGCGCTGCCAGGCGATTAACCAAGAAAACTGCTATCTCACTAACGGGAAGCAGGCTCAATAAGACAATGCTGACTGCTACAACCAGACTGCCCTGGGAAAATCTATAACCATACCAGGCCAGAGGAACAATTACGACAGCCATTACGCCGGCTATGGCACTGTAATACCGGGCAGGAGGATAATTATGCAGCCGGGTAACCGGGGCTGAACCGTTTAGTTGCCTAATCAGTTTCTCCCTGCCCTTACCGATTAAGTAATAGCCTACGTGGCTGGAAGGCAGTTCCCTGTCATCAACTTGTTTGGCCAGTCCCACGGCGATGCGGGCCACCCGAGGCTCCGGCACCCGGTACCGCCTGGCCAACAATCCTACCTGGCGCCGGTAATAATCCCTAGACTCCTTATCCATGTTGGGATAAGTACCGTCAGGATCCCTAGCCAGAATCAATTCCACCCGGCTTAAATTCTCAAAGACTTCCTCCCAATCCAGCCGGGATATGGTTTTTAAACTCATTATGGCATGGCCAACGGCAACTTTACGGGAAGCCTGTTCAAAATGCTCCTGGGCAATGATACTGTCCAAATCGGTGCCAAAGTCCAACCAATACTGTTCCAACCAGCCCCGTAGCAATTCATCCTGTTCTTTTTTCCGCAATTCCTTCAGCAACTGCACCACCAGTGATG
>JAAYOX010000191.1 GCA_012520135.1 Clostridia bacterium | reverse complement strand
AATGCTGTTGGAACGGGAGGAGCAAATCGAAGGGGCCATCAAGGATGCGGCCCAAAAGAGAGAAGAGGCTCAAGCCATCTTAGCCAAATATGAAGCACAAATCCAGGGCGCACGAAACGAGGCCCAGGCGATTATCGCTAACGCCACCAAAGTCGGTGAAGAAATGAAAGAAGAGATTATCGCCGGTGCCCGGGAAGAAGCGGCCAAATCCCTGGAAAGGGCCAAAGCCGAAATCGAAAGGGAGAAGGCCAGAGCCTTGGCGGAGATCAAGGAAGAAATGTCTACCTTGATCGTATTAGCTGCCGGCCGCGTGATCGACAAAGAACTGTCGCCCCAGGAACATGAACGCCTGATCCAAGACTTCATAGTAGAGGCAGGCGAACTGCAATGAGCAGACAGATAGTAGCCGGTCGATATGCAGGTGCTCTCTTTGCGTTAGCCAAGGAGCAAAACTTGTTAGAACCGGTGGAAAAGGATTTACGGTCACTGGCTGATGCTTTGGCAGCCAACCCGGAACTGGGTTTAATCCTGGAGAACCGGCAGATTGGCAGCGGCAAAAAGTTCCAACTGCTTTCGGAGCTTTTCGGAAAGCATTTTCAGGAATTAACCCTCAACTTTTTGGGGGTAGTCCTGGAGAAGCGCAGAGAAGCGTATCTGGAAGAGATCGTTGCCAGTTTCCAGCGGGAAATGGATGAGTTCCGGGGTATCATGGAGGCAGAAATCCGCACGGCGGTGGAATTGCCCGAGGAAAGCAAAAAAGCCTTGGCGGAGAGACTGACCAAGACCACCGGAAAAGAAGTGCGGCTCAAGTACCGGGTGGAACCGGATTTACTGGCCGGTGCCGTATTAAAGATTGGAGACAAAGTGATTGATGGCAGCATCGCCACCAGGCTCAAGAACCTGCAAGCAGAACTGAGTGGTTAGGTGCCTTTTTACCTTATTGGCTTGTATCGAAGTTTGTATGGCGAGGTGAAGAAAGATGAGTCTACGACCGGATGAGATTAGCTCTATTCTCAAAAGCCAAATTGCTAATTTCCGGTCCGAGGTAGAAGTGGCTGATGTAGGCACTGTCATCCAGGTAGGGGACGGTATCGCTCGGGTCTACGGCCTTGAAGGTGTCATGGCCGGCGAGTTGCTGATCTTTCCCCGGGATACCTATGGTATGGCCCTGAACCTGGAAGAAGACAACATCGGCTGTGTTATTCTCGGGACATACACCCATATTCGTGAGGGTGATGAAGTTAAAAGAACAGGCCGGATCGTGGAAGTGCCCGTAGGGGAAGCCTTAATTGGCCGGGTAGTTAACGCCATGGGGCAGCCCATCGACGGGAAAGGTCCCATCCAAACCGACAAATTCCGTCCGGTGGAGCGGGTGGCCACGGGGGTTGTTTACCGGCAACCGGTCCACCAGCCCTTGCAGACCGGTCTTAAAGCGATTGACGCCCTGGTTCCCATCGGCCGGGGACAGCGGGAATTGATTATCGGAGACCGCCAGACAGGGAAGACGGCGGTTGCAGTTGACACCATCATTAACCAGAAAGGCCAGGACGTAATTTGTATTTACGTGGCCATCGGGCAGAAAGCTTCTACGGTAGCTTCTGTGGTGGACAGCCTGGAAAAAGCCGGCGCTATGGAATACACCATCGTGGTGGCCGCTACTGCCAGTGAACCGGCACCCATGCTCTACATTGCTCCTTATTCAGGTTGCGCCATGGGTGAGGAATTCATGTTCAACGGCAAAGACGTTTTGGTTGTCTACGATGACTTGTCCAAGCAGGCAGCCGCTTACCGGGAGTTATCCCTGCTTTTGAGACGTCCTCCCGGACGGGAAGCATACCCCGGAGACGTTTTCTATCTCCACTCCAGACTGTTGGAGCGGGCGGCAAAACTCAGCGACGAAATGGGCGGCGGTTCTTTGACGGCACTGCCGATTATCGAAACCCAGGCCGGGGACGTGTCCGCCTATATTCCCACTAACGTGATTTCCATTACCGACGGGCAGATTTTCCTGGAGACAGATTTGTTCCACTCAGGGATACGCCCGGCCATTAACCCGGGTATTTCTGTTTCCCGGGTCGGTGGCGCCGCTCAGATTAAAGCCATGAAACAGGTGGCAGGACGCTTGCGTCTTGACTTGGCCCAGTACCGGGAACTGGCTGCCTTTTCCCAGTTCGGTTCGGATCTGGATAAGGCAACCCAGGCCAGACTGGCCCGCGGTGAGCGGTTAACGGAAATCTTAAAACAGGATCAATACCAGCCCATGCCGGTAGAAGAGCAAGTGGCAATCATTTTTGCCGCTGCCAACGGCTATTTGGATGACATTGAAGTCAACCGGGTAGGTGCTTTTGAGAAGGAATTCCTGCCCTACCTCAGAAATTCAAGACCGGAAATCTTAAAGGATATCCGGGACAGCGGCAAAATCTCTGATGAAAACATGGCAGCTCTGAAAGGCGCCATTGAAGATTTCAAAAAGACTTTTACCGCATAAAATTAAACCATTGACTAAGGTGGTGAAGAAGTCATATGGCAGGAATGCGGGACATCAAACGGCGCATCCGCAGTATTCAAAGTACCCAGCATATCACTAAGGCCATGAAAACCGTATCAGCGGCAAAACTGAGGAAAACTCAAGCCAAAGTGATCGCGGCCCGGCCTTATTCCGATAAGCTGGCGGAAGTACTGGGACGGCTCCTGGCTGATGTGGGACAATATGAGCATCCACTGCTGGCCACCAAAGAAGGAAACCGGGTTGCTTACGTAGTACTGACGGGGGAAAGAGGCTTTGCCGGGGGCTACAATACCAACGTAGCCAGGTTGACGGAGGCCACCATTAAGGAGAATCCCCAGGAAGATGCGGTGATTATTCCCGTCGGGAGAAAAGGCAGGGACTATTTCCGCCGGCGGGGAGGCAATATATTGCGGGAGTACCTGGATATCGGGGACGATCCCCATTACATCCAGGCCAGGGAACTGGCCAGGGAATTGGCTGCCTTGTTTGAACAAGGTGAGGTAGATAAAATTTACCTGGTTTACACCCGCTTCTACTCGGCCATCCGACATAAGCCGGTAGTTCAGCAGCTGCTGCCGGTAACCGCCGCGCCAAAAGAAGAGGAAAAGGCGGAAGAGATAGAGTACCTGTACGAACCCATGAAGGAAGGAGTACTGGACACACTGGTGCCTCGTTATTTGGAGGTCCAAATGTACCGGGCTTTGCTGGAAGCCAAGACCAGTGAGCACGGGGCCAGGATGACAGCCATGGAATCCGCCAGCGACAACGCTGCCGAAATGATCGACAAACTGACTCTATCCTTCAACAGGGCACGGCAAGCAGCGATTACCAATGAAATTTCCGAAATTGTGGGTGGCGCAGCCGCCCTTAACTAGGTAAGGAAAGGAGTTGAGACACATGAATCAAGGCAAGATCGTGCAAGTCATCGGGCCGGTGGTAGACGTAAGGTTTCCCGACCAGTTGCCCGATATCTATAATGCAGTTGTCATCAGAAGTGAGGATCAAACCCAAGATGCTCCCAAGGACTTGCATATTACCATGGAAGCCATGCAGCACTTGGGCAACGATACGGTCCGCTGCGTTGCTCTTTCCTCCACCGATGGATTGAAGCGGGGGATGATCGCCGTTGACACCGGCGAACCCATTGCGGTACCGGTCGGCCCTGTGACTTTAGGGCGGATGTTTAACGTGGTAGGGGAGCCTATCGACGGTAAAGGTCCTGTGGAAGCCACCGAAAAATGGCCTATTCACCGTCCGGCCCCTGCTTTCGTGGACCAGACACCCTCCACTGAAATCCTGGAAACAGGAATTAAAGTGGTTGACTTGCTGGCACCCTATGCCAAGGGTGGTAAAGTCGGTCTCTTTGGCGGTGCCGGTGTCGGTAAGACAGTTTTGATCATGGAGCTCATTCGTAACATTGCGTACGAACACGGGGGTTTCTCCGTTTTCGCCGGTGTCGGTGAGAGAACCAGGGAAGGTAACGACCTTTGGCTGGAAATGAATGAGTCCGGAGTTATTGACAAGACTGCCCTTTGTTTCGGTCAGATGAACGAACCTCCCGGAGCCCGGTTGAGAATCGGCCTTACGGGATTAACCATGGCAGAGTATTTCCGGGATCAGGAAGGGCAGGACGTGCTGCTCTTTATCGACAACATTTTCCGTTTTACCCAGGCAGGTTCCGAGGTGTCTGCACTTTTGGGCAGGATGCCTTCGGCGGTGGGTTACCAGCCTACCTTGGCTACGGAAATGGGAGCACTCCAGGAGAGAATTACCTCCACTAAGAAAGGCTCCATCACTTCCGTCCAGGCCATTTACGTGCCGGCGGACGACTTGACGGACCCGGCTCCTGCGACTGCTTTCGCCCACTTGGATGCCACTACGGTTCTGTCCAGGCAGATTGCGGAACTGGGGATTTATCCGGCAGTGGACCCCTTGGACTCCACCTCCCGGATTCTGGACCCCCGGGTAGTCGGTCAAGAACACTACGAAGTCGCCAGGGGTGTTCAGGCAGTTCTCCAGCGTTACAAGGAACTCCAGGATATCATCGCTATTCTGGGTATGGACGAACTGTCGGAAGAAGACAAAGTGATTGTGGCCAGGGCCAGAAAGATCCAGCGTTTCCTGTCACAGCCCTTCTTCGTGGCAGAAGCCTTTACCAATATGCCGGGTAAATATGTACCTCTCAGTGAAACCATCCGGGGCTTCAAAGAGATCCTGGAAGGTAAACATGACGATTTGCCTGAACAGGCATTTCTAATGGTAGGTACCATTGAAGAAGCAGTGGCCCAGGCCAAAGAATTGGCTTAAAAGGGCGGGATAACCATGTCTAAGAAAATAACGATGGAAGTGGTGACCCCGGAACGAGTAGTCATCAGGGAAGAAGTAGATTCCCTGGTGGTTCCGGCAGCCCAAGGTTATATGGGAATACTGCCGGGACACGCCCCTATTGTGGCCCAGTTGGCCATTGGGGTCCTCAGTTACAAGATAGACGGCAAGGAATATACCGCCGCTACTTCCGGCGGCTTTATGGAAGTGGCCAATGATAAGGCCGTCTTATTGACGGATACGGCGGAATTAGCTGAAGAAATCGATGTGGAGAGAGCCCTTCGCTCCAAGGAGCGGGCAGAAGAACGCCTGGCAAAAAGGCCACCGGAACTGGATGTTGTCCGGGCTGAAGCAGCCCTGCGCCGGGCCATGGCCAGGCTCAAAGCCGCAGGCAGGTAAAAGACAGGACAGGGGGACGGTTCTCCTGTCTTTTCTCTTGTCCAAGGGGTGTATTAAATGGCAAAGCTGAATATTTGGAAAACCGGATTATCCATTACCCTGATTATGTTAACCTTAATGGCCCCCTCAGAAAAGACGTTAGGCTCAGTCATCAAGCTGGTTTATCTCCATGGGGCCATGAGTTGGGTTATCTCCCTTTTATTAATCATAACCGGGGTGATTGCCGCCGCCTCTTTAGCCAACAAGAATTGGTATGCTACAGCAAGGGCCTCTCTAAAGGTGTCCCTGGGCTTTCAATTGGTCAATATGGCGATGGTGCCGGTAGTGACCGGCTTGACGTGGGGGGTGCTTTTTGCCTGGCAGGAGCCCCGTGTGATCCTGACGGTGTTTCTGTTAGGTCTGACCTTGGCAATCTATTTGATTGAAGACAGTTTTGCCTATACAAAGGTAGGCTCACTGCTCTTGAGCCTGCCGGGGGTAGTGCGATTAATCACCTTAGGCCGGATCGGCCGCTTGATGCATCCCTCTAATCCCGTTGGCAGTTCCGATTCTATTGCCATCAAGGGATTCAGCTTAGGTATTTTGCTGGTGGCCCTTGCTCTGAGCCTGGTATGGTTGGTAGACATGAGTCGCCGGGAAAAACGGGAAAAAACTTAAGGAATCATGGTATCTTTATCCTTGACATCCTGTTTGATGTTACCTATGTCTCAAATTACCAAGCAAACGGGCAGGAAATAAGGGTAAATTAGTCGAACTACAATTGAGCTTGCTTTTGCAAAAAAGCAATGCAATTAACCAAAGGACACACAAGCCGCAGTTCACCTGCGGCTTGTGTGATTCACTGCCTCCTTTTCCTGTACCCTCCAAATTCCGGAGACTTACCGGCTTGGAGCCACCCTGTATCCGTAGTATAGACACCTCTCTTTCTGGAAAAAATACCTAGAGAAGGAGGGGTACTATTGCGGCGAAGCATCATCATGCTGCTCATCCTGCTGGTAGCAGCAATTTTATATGTCTTAACTATGAGAACCGGTCCCGAACCTACACCTTCCGGCAGTCAATTGTCACTGGCCTTTGCCAAAGCCAACGCAACGCCTAAAGAGGCAGTCCTGGAAGCACGCATCCAAGTGCCTGCCGGTGGAATGGCTGATCAGCAAGTACAGGCAGAGTTGGAACAGTTGGCCCTGGCATTAATGACATCACCGGTCACAGAGGGGCCAGGTGAGGATAAGGGCCCGATTAAATACCGGGACAGGGACACCGGTTTTGACCGGGAAAGTGTAGCTGCCTATGTGCTTAGAGACGAAACCATGGGATTGGAACTGGAACTGTCTTTTAAAAGAAATAATCCGGCAGAACCGGGTTTTCTATT
>JAAYOX010000190.1 GCA_012520135.1 Clostridia bacterium | reverse complement strand
GACCTGGTTGTGGCTGACGATTTACATAGTTTTAAACCATATGCTGTTTTCAGTGGCGGCAAAATGGTAGCTTCCGAAGGAAAGCTGCTGCCTCCAATCACTCGTCAAAAAAGGCATCAACTGCCCCGAAAGTTCCAAATGCAGCCGCTAACGCCGGAACAATTGAAAATTCAGGCAGGCAACAGTTCACAGGCCTGGGTAATCGGCCTGATCCCCCATCAAATTGTAACTAAGAAGCTCCTGATGGAGGTCCCGGTAGTGAACGGCTGTTTTACACCCGCCCCTGAGAAGGACATTGCCAAGTTAATGGTGGTTGAGCGCCACAAAGGAACCGGCACTGTAGGCCTGGGGCTCCTTCATGGTTTCGGTCTCCAAGAAGGTGCACTGGCTTCTTCGGTAGCTCATGATTCCCATAACTTAGTGGTAGTTGGGACCAATGACCGGGACATGCTTCTTGCCGCTCAAGCCGTTGCCGAATTGGGAGGGGGATTGGCCATAGCCGCCAAAGGCGAAATCCTGGGTTCCCTGGCGTTACCCATTGCCGGGCTGATGTCCGATGAGCCGATTGACCGGGTGGCAGAACAGTTGGGCCGGCTGCGGCAGGTTGCCACCGAACTTGGTGTCAAAGAAGAATATGACCCCTTTATGACCCTAGCCTTCCTGTCACTGCCGGTAATACCGGAATTGAAACTGACTAACCGGGGACTGGTGGACGTTTCCCAATGGAAAATCATTTCTGTTACCGCAAATTAAAAAGAGCCGCAAGGCTCTTAACTGCTTTTTGTCAACAAGTAGAATAAGAACCACAGGGCTCGTAAAACAATTGCTCCAGAATCTCACTTTTTAATTTGGAAAAGTGCGGATCGCCGATAATGGAAATTGGCCTTGGTCGATCAAAAGGAACCTCCAGTTCCCGGATGATCGTTCCCGGCAGCTTACTCATTACATACACTTTATCGGCCAGAATCAATGCTTCTTCCACGTCATGGGTAATAAATAAGATGGTAGGTTTAATTGCCATGGAAATAGACAGCAACACCTGCTGCATAGCCAACCTGGTCTGAGCATCCAGGGCAGCAAAGGGTTCATCCATCAGGAGCATCTTGGGCTCTAAAACCAAAACTCTGGCCAACGCCACCCGCTGCTGCATCCCGCCTGATAATTGATTAGGATAATAGTTTTCAAATCCCGTTAAACCTACTAATTGAATAAATTCACTACATTTTTCATCAATTATTTTTTGTTTGACTTTGGCTTTTTCCAGGCCAAAGGCAATATTTTCCTTAACCGTAAGCCATGGAAAAAGGCTCGCTGATTGAAAAACAACGGCTCTTTCCGGGGAAGGTCCGGTAATTGCTTTACCCATAAAAAGCACTTGCCCCATGTCCGGTTTTTCAAAGCCGGCGGCTATATTTAGCAGTGTTGATTTACCGCAGCCGCTGGGCCCTACCAGGGCAACGATTTCTCCTTGATTGACATTTACTGAAATGTCCTCTAATACTGCCAGGCTATTTTTTCCTGAAGGCGCGGAAAAGCTTTTGTGAACACCATCTGCGATCAATGCTTGTTGAGCCATCATCAGCCTGCCACCTTCCCTACATTACCGGGATAAACCCGATTACAGATTTTAATAAGTAGCATATCGGTAAGTTTGCCCAGTAACCCGATACTGATCATGGCAATAGGTATCATTTCCGTTTGCCCCAACAACCGGGAATCCATCATGACGGCTCCCAAACCTTTAGCCACGCCGGTCAATTCCCCTAATACCAAATAACCCCAAGAGACACCGAGACCTAATCTCAGGCCTACTATAATTGATGGAAATGCAGCCGGCAGGATCACAGACGTAAATAGAGTGTGTTTATCAGCGCCCAACATTTGTCCGGCTCTGATTAGATGTAAAGGCACGTTAGCAAAACCGTGAGCCGCATTAATGTAGACCGGGAAAAAGGCAGCCAAAGCAATTAGGAAAACAGTGGTTTTTTCCCCTACGCCAAACCAAACCATTGCTAAAGGGAGCCAGCCAATACCGGGCACTGCTCTGACCAGGTGAATAGTAGGATCCAGCAGCCGCCTCATTACCGAAATTCTGCCTGTCAGCAGACCAAAGACAAGTCCCAGAACTGCCGCCAAACTAAAACCAACCAGTACCCGCATAATACTGGCTACCGTATGTTCCACCAAGGTTCCTGAATAGGGAGTAAGCCTAGTCCCTCCCCATGCAAAGTCCATCAGGACCTGAACCAGCTCTTTAGGACTTGGCAGTAAATATGAAGGCACTTTGCCGGTTTCAGCTATCAAATACCAGATAGCTAGCAGTGATACCGGCAATGCCAAAACTAATAAATCAGTTTTTTTTAAAGCAGTTTTCATAATCCCAAATCCTTTTTAGCCTGTTGGATGAAACTCAAATCAAACATTTCACGGACATCAGGGATTTCGCTAACCAAGCCTTGGTCATACATCCGCTGGGCCAGCACTTGAACGCCGTCAAGATATTGTTCATCCATCTCCCAAAACATATCAATATTATTTAGGGAAACATCCAATACATCGGGATCGGTGCCGAACTCGGCAGATTTGTCAAACCATGCTTGTCGATCAGAATTGATAAACTCGGTTGCTTGTACGTGGGCTGTTACTAATTCCTGAATCAACTCAGGGTTATTCTCTACCATATCTCTGGTAGTCATCATGGCACTGTTGATAATACCGAAACCGTCATCCTCGGGATAAGCCAAAATCTTTCCGTACCCTTCGGCAACTGCGATGGATGGATAAGGCTCCCCGCTGTAGAAGGCGTCAACCGTACCCTGAGCCAGAGCTTGACACATATCAAAAAAGTCGATTCTGATCAGTTCCACGTCTTTTTGCGGGTCTAATCCGTTTCGATTAAGAACTTCTAAAAGAAGCAAATGGTGCATGGTACCCGGTACATAGGCAATTTTTTTCCCTCGCAGATCTGCTTCGCTTTCTATATTAGCACCGTTACTCACCACTAATGCAGAACATTTATTAGATAACCCTGATACAACAACAACCGGTTCTCCTTTGGATAAGGCAGTAATGGCCGTAACCAAAGTAGTGCCGCACATATCCAGGCTACCGGCTAATAAAGCTGTTTTCATATCCCCTGGGTTAGTAAAAGGGGAAATCTCTACTTGATGATCGGCAGGCAGGAAATCCTGATAGAAGAAAGGCGTGATCGTCTGAGCCGTCTTCCAGGTAGCCACCTTTGCTTGGCTTGTTTCTACTTCAGCAGAATTGTTATTACAACCTGTCAAAGGAAAGAGCAATGCTACACATAAAACTAAAGCGATTACTTTTTTCATGATTAATCTTCATCCCGGATACATACTTGGTAACCCTGACGTTGAAACCATTCTGTGGCTTTGCTTGCATCAAATCCGTTCCATTCTTTTTGGGAACTGCAGCAGCTGTCTCTGGGAATGGCACCGGTTTCCACAACCGTTACGTTAGCCCCCCACTTCATGGCTAACTCTGAACCCCTATGGACACAGATATCGGGAGCATGAAACCCGGCGGCCAAGCGAGTGACAGCCACAATTTGTGCCAGCCTTTTTTCCGAAATAGCCGGAAAATCACCCAGAGGAGTTCCTTTAACAGGCACTCTTTCCATGCCTCCGGTAACTACGGCATTGTATTTCATAGCCGTCAAAAAGGTATCGGCTATCTCTTGGCCGTTGTGTTCTACCCCGATCGGTTCCACCAGGGAGACCAATTTTAAAGGAGAGTTTTTAACTGCATTCATAGTTGCCTTTCTTTCATCGGGATCAAACTTGGTATCTGTTCCTTCCCGGAGCCGCACACTATGATAGACAAATTCAAAACCTGCTTCTACCATTCTATGGGCAATTTCCTCATCAAATTCCCCCACGTTAACACCAAGTTCATAGTCACCGGCTACCGTTGATTTTATTTTCCGCCCTAAAGCAATCAGTTTGTTAAGATCATAAAATTGGGTTGTGCGGAGTACAATCCACCTGACTCGATCATCTACAAACTTCTTTACCCGGGTCATTATTTCTTCTTCGCTGTATTCCACCTCGTCTTGAACGAAGCCCCAGCTTTCTCCTAATGAACAGAAACCACAATCCATGGGACAGGCCCGGTAATCCAGTCCTATCGCCGCCCAAAGATAGGCCCTGTCTTTGCAGACGACTGAAGCCACCTCTCTGGCAGCTTGACCTAAAAGCTCGCCATCTTCCGTCTCAGGATCAATACTGAGTAAAGCAATTATACTCTCCCGATCCAACATTTTTCCTGCTAAAGCGCTTGATTTGGCTTCGTTGATTAGTTTCCTGTTATCCATGTTTGCTACCTCCATTAGTAAGTTCAGTTCATCACATGAACAGTTATTCCAGGACAGCCCTGGCATTTTCGATGGTAGCTTCAAGGGTTTTTTTATAATCCTCGAGAGTTACAATCCAGTGCCTCAAACAATCCAATCCTTTTGCAGTGATCCGGTATACTTTTTTTGCTGCCCCTGTACCGGCCAGATCCCATTCAGAGATGATCATTCCTCTGTTTTGCAAAATCTTTAAGGTCCGGTATACTCCGGCCTGATCAATCTGGTTACCGTAATAAAGATTCTTATCCTCCAATTCCTGAATAATGGAATAGCCGTGTAAATCTTGCTTGGCCAGCAAAGTCAGAATGTTGGGTTGCAAAAATTTATCAAGACTATAACCTTTACAAGAACACTTGACATCAGCCTTTATGTGACCTGGTCCAGTATTAGACATGCTCATCCCCCCTCGCCTATATAATTCCTTCATAGTTAAAAAAAATACCTTTGCTATTCCTTACAAATTATCCCCTTAAAAACCGGCCTGGTTTTGTTAATTTTAACAAACACCTGTATCTCAGGCAGAAAGTAAAAAGCCCCTCACTTGTTTTGAATTGCAGGTGAGAGGCTAAAATTACGCGCTGTTCTAGCTTTGTTGGGGGGATACCCTAACCGCTATTCCTTTAATCAGTTTTCCAACTTCAACAACTACCAACGGTACTAAGCTGAAGCCAATGACCAAAGCCCAATCCTGGCTTTGCAATAAGGTAGTATCAAAAATTCCTTGCAGGAATGGCAGGAGTACTACGGCCAACTGCAGCAACAGAGAAGTGGAGAACGCAAATACCAAGTAACGGTTGGTGTTGAATCCCAAGGTAAAGATTGAGTGTTCCAAACTCCTGGCATTAAAGGAATGAACCAATTGGCTTAAAGCTATGGTTAAGAAAGCGATGGTTTGTGCTTCTACTTGGGAGCGTCCCCAAGACAGTGTTAACCAATAGGCGCTCAAAGTAAGCAGACCGATAATTGCCCCTTGAAATAGGATATTGAATCCCATTCCACCTGCAAAAACACCCTCTCGACTGTCGCGAGGCGGCCGGTTCATAATATCTTTTTCCGGCGGCTCAACTCCTAATGCCAGTGCCGGCAGCCCGTCAGTAACCAGGTTCATCCATAAAATCTGGATTGGAGTTAATGGACTGCCTAACCCCAACAGGATCGCTCCAAAAATGGCAATTATCTCTCCAACATTACAAGACAAAAGATAGTAGATTGATTTGCGGATATTACTATAGATGGTTCTTCCTTCCTCAACTGCATTAACGATGGTGGCAAAATTGTCATCTAACAAAACCATATCGGCAGCCTCTTTGGATACTTCTGTACCGGTAATGCCCATGGCTGCTCCAATGTCAGCCCTTTTAAGGGCCGGGGCATCGTTCACTCCGTCCCCGGTCATGGCTACAACTTGCTCATTGGCTTTAAGGGCATCCACAATCCTCAGTTTATCCTCCGGAGAAACCCTGGCATAAACTGTGGTGGCCATAACTTTCTGCCGCAGTTCCTCATCTGACAGGCGAGCCAACTCCAAACCGGTTAGGCTGTCATTCCCCTCCTGCCAGATCCCTAACTCCTTGGCAATGGCTAAAGCTGTATCTCTATGGTCGCCGGTGATCATCACCGTCCTGATGCCGGCCGTGTGGCTGACCGCAACAGCTTCCTTAGCTTCCGGACGAGGCGGGTCGATCATCACAAAATAACCAAGAAAGACCAGGTCCCGCTCCACCGTTTCAGATTTCAATTCCTTGGGTAACTCCGGCCAGACACGATAAGCCAATGCCAATACACGCTGGCCCTTGGAAGCAAACCGGGAATTGACTGCCAGCAGTTCTTCCCGTTCTTCCTCTGACATGGCTTGGGAACTGCCTTCCCGGTGTATATATTGACAACGTGCCAATAACACATCAGGTGCTCCCTTGGTGAAAGAGAAAATGTTTCCCGGCAATTGATGAAAAGTAGTCATCATCTTGCGGCCGGAATCAAAAGGTATCTCCCCTAACCGGGGATGTTGTTTTTCTATGGCTTCCTTTGCAATGCCTCCCTTGCGGGCCGCCACTACCAAAGCACCCTCTGTAGGATCACCGATTACTTGATAGCCTTTTTCTTGATGCTCCAACCGGGCATCTGTATTCAGTGCCGCTCCTTTCAACATCAGCTCCAGATCCGGATAGTCGACAGGGCTTATTTTTTCATCTTCTGCAGCCAAGAATTCGCCTTCCGGTTCATAGCCTGTTCCCGTAACTTTAAAATCTCGACCGGGCAGGTAGATGTCGGTCACTGTCATCTCATTTTTAGTCAAAGTTCCTGTCTTATCTGAGCAAATAAAGCTGGCCACACCCAGGGTTTCGACCGCCGGCATTCTCCGGATGACTGCATTACGCTTACTCATCCTGGTCACCCCAAGGGCCAATACGATGGTTACCACGGTAGGCAATCCTTCGGGAATGGCTGCCACTGCTAAAGCCACGGCAGTCATAAACATTCCCAGTACCTCTTCACCCCGCCAGATTCCTGTCAGAAAGACCACGGCTACAATAATACCGGCGGCAATACCTAATGTTTTGCCTAGGGAAGCCAGTTGTTTTTGTAGAGGTGTAGGATCAGGAGGTGCTGCATGGAGCATCTCGGCAATTTTGCCCAGCTCGGTCTCCGTACCGGTACCCGTTATCACTGCTTTAGCCCTGCCACCGGTAATATAAGTTCCCATAAAAACCATGTTGGATTGATCAGCGATGGGTACCTCTTTTTGCAGTATCGGCTCTATATTTTTCTCCACCGGCACTGACTCTCCCGTAAGAGCAGCCTCGTTGACCATCAAAGAGGCCACCTCTACCAGACGACCGTCGGCAGGGA
Organism: Clostridia bacterium; assembly: GCA_012520135.1. Taxonomy (GTDB): domain Bacteria; phylum Bacillota; class DULZ01; order DULZ01; family DULZ01; genus JAAZDD01. The sequence continues at coordinate 9,291 of JAAYOX010000190.1, read as the reverse complement.
CAGAATCACCGGCCTCCAGTAATACCACATCGCCGGGAACCAGATCTTCCACATTGATTTGGGTTACATGGCCTTCCCGCAAAACTTTCACATGGGCTTTTGTCATCTCCTTTAACGCCTTCAAAGCCTGCTCAGCTTTGTTTTCCTGGAAAACTCCCAGAATGGCATTTAAGACCACGATGATCATAATTACTATACTGTCAATCCATTCGCCCAATGCTCCGGACACAATGGCAGCAATGATCAAGATGATGATCAGTGTTTCCTTTAACTGATCGATAAACATGGCCAGAATACTTCTGGGAGGTTCTTCCTTCAAGGCATTTGGACCATAACGCTCCAGCCTCTTATCGACCTCCTCCTTAGTCAAACCCTGATTCAAATCCACTTGTAATTGTTCAGCGGCCTCTAAGCCCGTCACAGCGAACCACTGGGATTTCTCCATCAACAATTTCCTCCTTTAATTTTTGCTGCCTACATAAAGTATGGCAAATAAAAAAACCTACATTCATCAACGGCGATAAATGTAGGTCTCACCAACAATGATTTACGCAAAACCGGGTAAAAAATTACCGAATTGACGATTTTGCGACCCTAAGTGGGCGGTTACTCCCCTACTACGTTATTACTTTTTTCTACAAACTAATAATAACCAAATTTATTCAATTTGTCCATACCCAGCCAGAAAATTTATTCTCATCCGGTTATGAAGGGCGATAAATGTCTGATTCAAACCCGCTGATTATTGACCGTTTACGTTGACGCCGGTATTAAGTTTTATATTTAGGCATGGTCACCATCGCCTTAAACAAATCACCGTCTATTTGAATACTAAATTTTCCTTGTTGCAGATCGATTAGACTCTTGGCAATGGATAGCCCCAAACCACTGCCTTCACTTGATCTGGATTCATCACCTCTTGTGAAACGCTCCATTAATTCATCGGCTGAGATATTGAGCTCATTAGCTGAAATGTTTTTGAAAGTGAGAAGTATTTCGTTCCCCTGCTCTTCAATATCGATATAAACCCTTGAGCCTTTAAGGGCATATTTGAATATATTGGACAACAGGTTTTCGATGGACCGCCATAACAGTTTTCCGTCGGCAGCAACATAAACCTTGTCCCGGGGATGGCTGAGCCTGAAATCCAACTCCAGTGCTTCAATTTTATCATTAACTTCCCCCAGCCCCTGGGTTAGCAAGGAAACCATATCTATTTTCTCAATATTAACCGGGATATTCCCACTGGAGGCCTTGGCGGCCTCGAACAAATCGTCGATGAGGGTCTTTAGCCGTTTCGCTTTCTGATCCAGTGTTTCAATATATTCTCGTGCTTTTTGAGGCTCCTCTTCTTTTTTTAAAAGGTCAACGTAGGTAATGATGGAAGTCAATGGGGTTCTGATATCGTGGGACACATTGGTAATCAGCTCCGTTTTTAACCGTTCACTCCTCAGTTCATTATCAACTGCTTTCTTCAAGCCCCCGGCGATACTGTTGATATCGGCAGCCAGTGTGGCCAACTCCCCGTTGCCACTGACGGGAATGACATGCCCGATGTCCCCGCTCTTAATTCTTTCCACTCCTTCTTTGATGCTGTTAAACAACTTCACCTGCTTAAAGGCCAACCAAGCGGCGATCCCGATGGTGACCGGAAAGATATAGAAAGTCATGGCCACCAGGATCGGGTACAAAATGACAATGAGGATGATTTTTACGCCTACGCTCCCGCTGGCGTACACCTTACTCACCGCATCATAAACCAGGGTGGCGGTCCGGTAGAGCAAAGTATGTTTAAGGAGGGTTCTTTTTTTTAAATGCTTCACCAAGGACAGGAATAACAGCAACCCTATGGCCACCACGGGAAGGGTTATCAGCAGGATTGCCTGACTGAGATTGTCAAACAACTGTTCAATTAACGCAACCCAGAGTACTGCTATGCTGGTACATAAAACCAGATTCACATCATTATATATTTTTTCAACGGGAAGAAAATGGACCTCCTTGTCCTCAAAAGATTTACGTCCAACGGTTACCGACAGGTAGACCAGGGACAGGAGAAAACCCAGCAGCAGGCCGGCTACTTGCCACAGTCCGTTTTCTGTCCTTCCCTTGGCGGTTTTCCATTCCTCAATCCTGGCGTTCAGGAAATCTTCCGTAAAGGCGATGAAAACCTTTCCATTCTCCAGTTCCAGTCGTTCGAATCTGTTGAGCAACCGGTAAAGGTGATTATTATCCTCAATTTCTTCCGGGTGGAAATCCAGGCGATAGTTTTCCACCGCCAGGAAAACAGGATAGGACTGCAATTGCCGTAGATCTATTTTCTTACTGCTGCTGTAGACATGCTCACCGTCGTCGGCATAATACAACAACCCGTCATATTCTTCCAATCTCTGCCGCAAGGAATGATATTTCTTTAGATCCTCCTTGATCAGCCTGTCCCTGACCCTGGCCACCTCATCAGGATACAGCTCTTTATACCTGTTGAAATTCTCCTCATCACTGACTCTGGTACTGTAAAATTCATAATTCATCCATAAGTTATATGTCTCTCTCCTCAGCTGCTCATCGGTAATGTGCCTGCCTTGCAGGATATGCTCTTCATTTTTATATTTGACGATTAGGTCCGCCAGATCTTCTAAGACGGCACCGGTCTCTTCCACAAATGACCGGCTGGCAAAGTAATTGTCTTCAAAGACGATATCAAGACGTCCATCGGCAGACAAAACCACATCTATAAATGACTTCATGGCACCGGTCAGGCAGAAAACTGCCAAGAGGAAAAAGATGACCTTGATTATGATTGAATGGCTAAAGCTTTTCCATTTTGTAACCAATTCCCCACACCACCTTCAAATATCTTGGTTCCTTCGGATTGATTTCTATTTTTTCCCGGATCTTTCTGATGTGCACCGCCACGGTATTTTCGGGGCTGAATGCGGTTTCGTTCCACACCTTCTCGTAGATTTCCTCGATGGAAAAGACCCTGCCGGCGTTGGCGGTGAGAAGCCTTAATATTTTATATTGCACCGGGGTTAGATGGACTTCCTCCCCATCCACGGTTACTCTTTTACTTTCATCATCCACAATCAAGCTGCCGGTTTTATAGACATGGTTATTGGATTCCATGCCGCCCAAGACCGTGTATCGCCTCAATTGTGATTTTACCCTGGCGATTAACTCCAAAGGATTGAAGGGCTTGGTTATATAATCATCGGCGCCCACATTTAACCCGAACACTTTATCGGCATCCTCGGATTTGGCCGAAAGCATTATCAAAGGAATATTTTTTTCTTCCCTAATTTTCAGGGTAGCCGTGATGCCATCCATTTCCGGCATCATAATATCCATGATGACAAGATGGATTTCTTGGTTGTCCAGTATCTCCAGGGCCTCCAACCCGTTGAAAGCTTTAAAGATCCGGTAGCCTTCGTTTTCCAGGTAAATGCCGATGGCATCAACAATTGCCTTATCGTCGTCGCAAACCAGTATATTCATGCAAATTCACTCCCGGCCGGATATTCAGCCCTATTATAGCATCTCTTAACGCCATGCATTATCTGTTTCTCCTTCCCTTTTCATTAGCCCGGCATGGCTTTTCTTCCAGGCGATCAGGACAATGAAGAACAATGCCAGTACCACCGGCACGGTTAACGCCCATAATAAATAATTGCCATTGGCCAGGGCAAAAGACTTGAAAGCTTCATAATTCCCGTTAAAATACCGTCCCAGCAGGAGCATACTGTAGGACCAGGGATAGATACCTACAAAGGTCAAGATTAAGTAGGATTTCAAACTCATCTTACTCATTCCGGCGATATAGGAAATATAGTTGCCCAGACCGAAAGGCCGGGTAACGGCCACGCTCAAATAACCGTACCTGATGAATAAGCCCTTCGCCTTTGCCAGACCTTTATTCCCCTTTCGTTGCAATAACCAGCCCATTTTAAGGCCAAGGAAATAAGGAATTAAACTGGCCAAGGAATAGATTGCACTCATCACGGCGGCGATCCAAAGGATACTTTTTGACGGAAACAGATAACCGTAAGTAATCACCACGGCTATTCCCGGAAAAGGCAGGGACGAACCTTCCAAAAACATTGATGTATATAGTCCGGCAAGGCCCAGATCTCTTAACCCTTCTAAAAGGATGGCAATCATGCTCAACCTCCCTTCTTGCTTTCCGGCATCCTGCTTTATTATAAAAAGCAAAACTTAATAAACGCCTCACAAGATTCTTAATGTTTTCTTAAGATGGGTGAGCGCTCATAATCTACTAAGAATAAGCACGGCAGCAAATACTAACAATAACAAGACAAAGGAGGTTATGTACCATGCAACTTCAAATTGTTCCCCTAATCATCGTCATTGCCTACTTGATCGGCATGTTGAGTATCGGTTATTTTACCAACAAATTTTACATCAAAGGCAGTGAAGACTACCTGGTTGCCGGTAGGCGCCTGGGGGTCTTATTTGTGGCTGCCAGCCTGGCTGCCAACAACGTTGGCGGCGGTAGTTCCGTGGGCGTGGCCCAGCGTGCTTTTGGGGACCAATGGGGCATGTCTGCCGGTTGGTACGTCTTGGCCGCAGCTATCGGGGTTATCCCCCTGGCATACTTTGCACCTTATATCCGGAAAGCGGTGGCCATTACTATTCCGGAAATCGTGGAAAGGCGTTTTGGACTTACGGCAGGATTGATCACCGCCGTACTGAATGCAACTGCTTTGTTTACCCTGACTGCTTCCCAGATTTTAGCTTCCGGTACCATCATCAGTGCCTTGGTAGGCTTGGATTTGTCCGTTGCCATCATTATTGCCGCTTTGATCGTCATTGTTTACACCGTTATGGGCGGTCTATATGCGGATGCTTTATCTGATTTGATCCAGTGGTTTGTGATCTTCTTCGGTCTTTTAATCAGTGTACCCTTTGTCATTTCCGGCGCCGGCGGTTGGTCAGCCATCACCGAAGCCCTGCCGGTGGGGCATCTCAGTTTGACCAAAGTTGGTTTTACTCAGATTTTCAGCTTAATCATCATGTACTTTGTCACCTTTTTATCCGGTCCGGAAATCATCTCCCGTTTTAACGCCGCCGAGGACGAAAACACCGCCCGCAAATCAGCCCTTGTCGGGGCAGTGCTCATGGGTGTATTTGCTTTTATTCCCGCTTTCATGGGGGTTGTGGCCAGGGCCAAATTCCCGGAAATTGAAGCCAGTCAAGCTTTAGTTACTGCTGTATTTAACCTGGCCCCGGAGTGGATAGGGGGCTTTGTAGCCGCAGCGATCATCTCTGCTACCATGTCCAGTGCCGACTCTGACATGCTTTGCGCATCGTCAATCATCGTTAAGGATATTTATCAAAAATACATTAACCCTGATATCGAAGACAGAAGGATTATTACTTTAACCAGATTTTTCAATGTTGTAATCGGTTTGGCCGGTATGTTCATCGCTTTATTCAAGATCAATATCATCACCCTTAACACTTTCTCCTTTGCTTTACGTTCCGCCGGCCCATTCGCAGCCTTTGGTTTAGGCCTGGTCTGGAAAAGTGCCACCAAAAACGCGGGAATCTACTCTATCATCGGTGGGTCCATCGGTGCTATAGTCTGGCAGGTTATGGGTGAGCCTTACGGAATCCTTGCCATTGTCTTTGGAGCAGCCATCAGCATCATTGTCTTTGCGTTGGTGACCATTGTTGAAAGTAACATGGGTGTGCCACCTGCCCCCAGTGCCTATTTGGATGAGTTGAAAAAGAGATAGATTAAATTTTACAAGCCTCCATGCTGCCACTCAGCCTGGAGGCTTTTGCTTGTTGACACGCCACAACTTTTTGACCGTTGTTAATGATGGGCGCAGAAAAATCCAGTTTGGGGATGAGCTCAATCGCCGCCAAACTTGCATAGTTTTTCCATTAAAGATAAAATAAAATTACCAATATTAGGCCGCAAAGGATATGGGAAAAATATCAAGTTTGAATAGGAGGTAACAGCTATGAATGTTATCGACGCGTTGCAAACTCGAAAAAGTACAAGGGCATTTAAACCTGATCCGGTGGAACAGTCTCTGATTCAACAAATCCTTGAAGCAGCCAACCGTACCCCCTCCTGGGCTAACACCCAGCCTTGGGAAATCTTCGTAGCCGGTGGTGAACCCCTGGAAAGACTCCGTCAAGGATATTTGGAAAACTTTCAAAAAGGAATTGCGCCAAACTTTGAGCTTCCTGCACCCCAATCCTGGCCGGAAGCCCATAAAAACCGGATTAATGAATTAGGTGCCGGTAGATTTTCCTCTTTAGGTATTGACAGGGACGATCAGGAAGCCAGAAAAAAGGCCACTGAGTTGAATTTCCGGTTCTTTGATGCTCCGGTAGTAATCTTTCCTTGTATGCACCGGGACTTATCCTCCTGGTCTCTGTTTGATATTGGTGCCTTTTCCATGAACATCATGCTGGCGGCCCAGCATTATGGGCTTAATACTATTCCGGCTATCATGTTAGCCGCTTATCCCGACTTGCTGCGGAAAGAACTCAGTATTCCGGAGGAATTGAAAATAGTGGTAGGTATTGCCCTGGGCTATGGCGATCCCGATAGCATCTATAACAAATATACCACTCCCAGAAGACCCCTTTCTGAGCTGGTAAGAATCGTAGGCATATAATTTTTATTAAAAATACTAATGGTAATCCCGAGGTGGTCTTAATGAATGCGATCTTTCAACGTAGAAGCATTAGAAGGTATACAAAAGAAAAAGTATCCGATGAAACTGCCAAAAAACTGCTGCAGGCAGCCATGGCGGCTCCTTCTGCCAATAATCAGCAGCCTTGGGAGTTCATTGTCATTAGGGACAAAAAGACCTTTGCCCGGATCATGGAGGTCCACCCCTACTCCACTCCCCTGCTAGAGGCAGATCTGGCTATTGTGGTGTGTGGTAACACAGACCGGGAAAAAGGTAAAGGTTATTGGGTACAAGATTGTTCAGCCGCTACCCAGAATATTTTGCTGGAAGCACAGTATTTAGGTCTCGGGGCTGTGTGGCTTGGGGTATACCCAAGAGAGGAAAGAGTTAATGGGGTGAAGGAAATCCTCAATCTTCCTGAAGCAGTAATTCCCCTGTCTATCGTAGCCATCGGTTACCCGGCTGAGCAAAAAGAGCCAGTCGACCGGTTTGATGAAACAAAAATCCATTATGAAAAATGGTAAACAGGATTTTTCCGAAAAAAAGAGCAAGGGAAAGATGGGTTTTAACCTCTCCCTTGCTCTTATTATACACCTAACGCTATTAATATACATGCCATATTATTTTGTCCATACCCATGAAATACTTAACCGCTGCTTCTATTAAAAATTGATTTCCAATGCCACCGGGCAATGATCGCTTCCCATTACATGAGAATGAATCTGGGCATCCTTTATTTGATCCTTTATTCTGTCGGAAACGATGAAATAATCAATTCTCCAGCCGATATTCCTCTCCCTGGCCCGGTTCATATAAGACCACCAGGTATAAGCCTCCTCTTTATCCGGATAGAGATATCTAAAACTGTCAACAAAACCGGCCTCAAGTAGCTCCGTCATCTTTTGTCGCTCTTCATCGGTAAAGCCGGCATTTTTCCTGTTGGTTTTAGGATTCTTCAGATCAATTTCTTTGTGAGCTACATTGGTATCCCCGCAGATGATTACCGGTTTTTGCTCGTCTAGTTGCAAAACATAGTTTCTGAATGCATCTTCCCAGTCCATTCTGTATTCCAGTCTCGTCAAACCCCTCTGAGAATTTGGGGTGTAAACATTAACCAAATAAAAATCTTTGAACTCAGCCGTTATCACTCTACCCTCTTGATCATGCTCCTCGATTCCGATACCGAGCTTAACCCACAAAGGCCTAATTTTGGTGAAAACCGCTGTACCTGAATATCCTTTCTTAACTGCATAATTCCAATACTGCTCATATCCTTCCAGTTCCAACTCAACTTGTCCCGCTTGCAGTTTTGTTTCCTGAATGGAGAAAATATCTGCATCTATTTCCTTAAAATAATCCAAAAAGCCTTTGCCTAAACAAGCCCTTAATCCATTCACATTCCAAGATACCAGTTTCATTTTGCTCCTCCTATTTTCCCTGATTTAGCGAAGCTAATTAAATCCATTATAACATCCAGACTAAAATTCAGGAATCTACATGATTTGGTTGATTTCTCTTGTCAAGCTGTTTAAGATATAAAAAGGTGATAATAATGCGCGGAAAGCACCCTAAACCGGGGCAGTTATTGGTAGTCGGTTACGGTGGGGTTAGTCTGATAGGTACGCTACTTCTGATGCTCCCTTGGGCTTCTACCCAACCGGGTACTACTTCCTTTTTGGAAGCCTGGTTTACTTCCATGTCTGCTTTAACAGTTACAGGACTAACTGTAGTCAATACCGCTACCCATTGGTCTCTATTTGGACAGGCAATTATACTTCTACTAATCCAAATAGGCGGGTTGGGTCTGATGGTGATTACTACGGTCTTTTTGATCCTACTGGGCTTACGGGTTCATCTGGGTTATCAAGTGCTGGCGGCTCAGGATCAAAACTATTTCAGCTTTGCCAATATTAAAAGCCTAGTCCGAAGCATTATTCTGCTTACCTTCAGTATTGAACTGGCCGGAACCTTAATGCTGATGTTGACATTGCCTAATTTATGGCAAAAAGGCATTCCTTATGGGGTTTTTTTCGCCCTGTTTCATGCCATCAGTGCCTTTAACGGAGCAGGTTTTGATATAACGGGAACCAGCCTGGCTCCTTATCAGCACCTGCCTTGGGTAAGTATAATTATTACGGTTCTAATTCTGTTAGGTAGCTTGGGTTATGTAGTATTGCAGGAGTTAGTCGGTTTCAAGCTGCGCTGGCACCATCGTTTAAGTTTACATAGTCGTTTAGTTTTAATTGTTACGGCGGGTATCACTTTAATCGGAGCAGCTTTTTATTTCCTGATGGAGTACACCGGCTTATTGTCTAGTTTCCCTGTAGGTACAAAAATTGTAGAAAGCTTCTTCCAGTCTGCCACCAGGACCTGCGGCTTCACTACCGTGCCCGTGGTAAGCTGGACGGAACCTTTTCAGTTCCTAATGATTTTAATGATGTTCATCGGTGCCAGCCCCGGCTCCGTAGGCGGTGGCATTAAAACAACTACCTTTGCTGTCATTGTTCTGGCGGTCTGGTCCCTGGCCAGGGGCAGAAAAACAGTGGTCGTGATGGAACGGGAAATCGATGATAATAACGTGCTGAAGGCTTTTACCGTGACCATCTTGGCTTCCATACTG
>JAAYOX010000189.1 GCA_012520135.1 Clostridia bacterium | reverse complement strand
GAATGAAGGCTTGGAAGGGGCACAGGGTTTACCATCGGCGCAGAGTGCCCGTTGTTTTTGAATCCGTTCCAAGGGGACACCTGCTGCCAGTTTGACCTTGCCGGGGAGTTCCTCTGCCAGCAGCATCATGTCGCCCCGGTTTTCCGGTTTCGGCACAAAGTCCACTGCCCCCAGTTCCAAGGCTCTCAGGGTTATTTGGGCGCCAACGGTAGTAACGGCACTCAGCATGACCACGGGAAGGGGCTGGGTGTCCATCAGTTCCTTTAAAGTTTCCAGTCCACCCATCCCCGGCATTTCCACATCTAACGTTACTACGTCAGGTTTTAACCTGCGGATCTTGTCTAGAGCTTCTTTCCCTTCCCGGGCATAGCCAACTACCTTAATATCCGGATCACCTTCTAAAATGGCGGTGATCATCCGCCGCATAAAAGCAGAATCATCCACTATAAATACTTTTAAAGGTGATTTTGACACAATTATACACCCGCCTGTCCAGCTAAACCCCGTACATCCAGAATCAGGGCCACTTTACCGTCACCCATAATAGTTGCACCGGCTAATCCGGGAATTTGTCCAATAAATTCCCCTAAAGACTTAATGACAATTTCTTGTTCACCCATTAACTCATCTACAATAAATCCAATGCGTTTCTCGGAAATACCTACCACCACTACCGGTAGTTTGGTACTCCCCTGATTATCGCTGGGGTAATCCAGAACTTCTGACAGTTTAAAGAGGGGTAGCACCTCACCCCGCACCAACACTACATCCCGCTGTTGGACTTTTTGAATCTCATTCAAATCCACATTGATGATTTCCACTACGTTGGCCAAGGGAAAAGCAAATACTTGCCCGCCCAGGTAGACCATCAGGGACCGGTTGATAGCCAGGGTCAAAGGCAGCTTAATGGTAAATTTGGTACCCTCTCCGGGAGTGGAATCAATTTCCACAATCCCATTGATCTTTTCTATATGGGCCCGGACAATATCCATGCCTACACCCCGACCTGATACGTCACTGACTGTAGCCGCCGTGGAGAATCCGGGGGCAAAAATCAGGTTGACGGCTTCCCGATCAGTTAAGCGAGCAGCAACGTCCGCAGTAATGACTCCTTTTTCAATGGCCTTGGCTTTTAGTACTTCTGGATCCATCCCTTTACCGTCATCCTGGACAGTAATTACGATCTGGTTTTCCTGGTGGAAAGCCCTCAGGTTTATAGTACCGGTGGAAGGCTTGCCTGCTTTCACCCGGTTTTCCGGTGTTTCTATCCCGTGATCAATGGCATTTCTGAGCAAATGAATCAAGGGGTCCCCGATTTCCTCAATGACAGTTCGATCCAGTTCTGTTTCTCTACCTTCAATGACAAAATTAATCTCTTTCCCTGCTTTTTGGGCCAGATCCCGCACCATCCGGGGAAAGCGGTTAAAGACTTGTTCAATGGGAAACATCCGTGCCTTCATGATCTCTTCTTGCAGATCCCCTATAATCCGGCCTACGTGGACGGTCACTTCTTCCAGGGTCTCCAAGAGTTCCTCGGCCCCCAGTTTAGCCTTGAGGCCCCCGTTGACGTCTGCCAACCGTGTACGATCGATCACCAGTTCCCCAACCAGATTCATCAAGTTCTCCAGCCGTTGTACATCCACCCGTACCGTTTGGGAGGTTTTAGGCTGAGCCTGAGTTTGAGCACCGTTCCCTTTTGGCGCCCCGGCTGCTACCGGCTTAAGCTCCCGGTCCTCTTTGGCGGTCTGGCTTACCGACTGGGCTACCAAGCTGACGTTCACCGGCTGTACTTCCACTGCTGCAATTTCCGAAATGGATTTAACCGTATCAATCAAAGTATCTGCACCGGATTTGGTTACCAGCACAAATTCAAAGGAATCCTCGAATCTTTCTTCCTCAATTTCATCAATGGGAGGTATCGTCTTGATAACTTCTCCCAAATCTTTGATATTGTTAAAAACAATATAGGCCCGGGCACCCTTCATTAAGCAGTCGTGAGACAATGTAACTTTGGCGTGCCACACGTTGTAACCGTTGGCTTTGGCGGCTGCTGCCACATTGATCTCTACATCGTCCATCCCTAAATCAGCACCGCTTAGAGTTTCCGCCGGCTTAGTGATAACCTCCGGCTCCTCACCCGCTACGACTTCCGGGCTTGGTATCGTCTCCGCCACAGCAGCGGCGGCCACCTGGTTTTTCACATTCTTCAAGTTGGCGATTAAAGGAGCAACATCCACTCCGTTATCTTGACCGGCACTGATATTATTTTTTAGCTCCTTTAGAGCATCCAGGCTTTGAAGCAAATGATCGATAATATCTGAAGTAACACTTAGCTCGCCATGACGCAAATCATCCAATACGCCTTCCATGGCATGGGTTAATTGAGCCATGTTTTCAAAACCCATGGAAGCTGAGGAGCCTTTTAAGGTGTGAGCCGCCCGGAAAATTTTATTCAATAAGTCCTGGTTTTCCCCTTCTTGTTCCAACAATACCAGGGTCTCATCCAAAATCTGAATCTGTTCTTCTGCCTCATCCAAAAAAATATTCAAATATTGACTTATATCAAAATCGACAGTCATCCCGCCTGACACCTCCTGTACCATATCCCGGTTATAGATATAGTTTATTCCTTACCGGCAGCTGCCAGGTCATGGGCATGCTGTTCCAAGGCATTATATTCCGATTGTTCCAGCACTTTATCCAGATCCAACAGGATAATGAGCCTTTCTTCCCACTTGCCTACGCCCCGGAGGTATTCCGTCTCAATTCCTCCGGTAATAGCCGGCGGTGGAGGATCAATATTGGCCTGGGGAAGCCTGAGTACTTCCGAAACAGAATCCACGATCATCCCTACGGTTACTCCTTTTACTTCCACAACAATGATCCGGGAATGGGCCGTTTCTTCTTCTAAAGGCAGGTTAAATCGCTTATGTAGATCAATCACCGGCACAATCCGTCCCCTTAAGTTAATCACTCCTTCTACAAACTCAGGTGTCCGGGGTACTTTGGTAATGCTTTGCATCCGGATAATCTCGTGGACTGCCGATATTTCAATACCGTAGGTTTCATCTCCCAACTGAAATACTACCAATTGCTCTTCCATATTTACCATCCTTTCTCACAGGCTTACCGTAAATCAATGTAATATAATTATTTCCATAGAGTTTCCCGGAATCCTTTGTGGAAACAGGTTATTCCACCAATAATTCCCTTTGTCTTTCGCTAAGATTGACCTACCAATACTAACCCATGCTGCTCATAGGTAATCCGTTCCAGCTTAGTGCCCGCATAAATGACTACTCCGGGATAGACTCGATCGGCCTTAATGCTTTTCCCCGGTCTGATCCGGATCTCGGTGGCAACTTCCGCCGGACTTCCCAGTTCCCGGATCACTACATTGCCGTTAGTCACGATTTTGCCACCGCGAAAGGTACCGGGAACACCCTTGATAATCACGTCTCCTCCGGCATAAATATTGGAGTTGTAACAACCCTTACCGGTAATCCGCACTTCTCCGCTGCACTCCAAATGTGAGTTTTGGATATAGCCGGTAATTAAGTCTGCTTTATCGGCAGCCCTATCTTCGAGAAATTCCATAACCCTTTGGGCCCTTTCCATAAATGCGTCAAAGATAGTTTCCGCCAGTTGAAGGGTCTTTAAGGTAAGGGGACCGCTGCCGGAGAGTTTATGGTACAATTCTTCATATTGTTCGGCAAAAATTTTCAGTTCTTCATAATCCAAATTATCTACCAACGCGGCTAAATCGGCCCGGGACTCCTCCAGTTTGCATGGCAGATGAGCAAAGTTTTTGTTGAGGAGCATTTTCAGAATGATACCCTCTCCCACCCTGGCCACGTCCCTGTTCTGGGCAAAAGAAGGATGCCTCATCAACTGTTTGGCCGAAGCCAATAGTTTGGGCAGTTCCTCCATCAGTTCCCCGATGACAACAGTAATTTTACCGCTGAGGCTGCCCAGCCCGCCGGCCCGTACACTTCCCCCCACAATGTTATTGTGGATGATCACATTACTTCCGGCAATGATTACCGCATGAGCGGCATAGCCCTTAATTACTACTTGTCCTGTTGCCTCAATGGACATTTCGTCCTGCACATTACCTAAAACCTGAACGTCTCCTTTAAAAACAATCCTCCCTACTTTGGCATCCACATCCCCGGCTACGACATAGGCAGGGTGAATCATCACTCTGGAACCGGCAATTTCCGGCCTGCCGCTGATTAAAGCAATAGCCCGTCTGCCTTTCTTGTCTATTTCTACACCGTTTCCTGCTACCAATTTGATGTCTTTAGGCGGTTTGTAATTGACAGCGCCACCGTAGATATCGGTGCCGGGACGACCGGGTTTGGGAGGTACTACTTCTGCGATCAACTGTCCCGGTTCAACGCTGACGACTGCATGGCGAGCCACCCGTTCCATCACTGCTTCTTCATCATCCTCCTGGATTTCCTCCTCTT
>JAAYOX010000188.1 GCA_012520135.1 Clostridia bacterium | reverse complement strand
GTAAAGATGATCAATTTGTACCAATCTTATTGAGTGCAACGCCCCTTTTCAATGATCAGGGAGAAGTAATTGAAATACTGCAGATCTTCAAAGATGTCACGGATCTTCGCAACACATTTACCCAATTGGAACAGGCCAATCGGAGCAAGACCGAATTTTTGGCAACCATGTCCCATGAACTTAGGACACCCCTTAATGCCATCTTGGGCTTTGCCGAACTGCTGGAAACAGAGTCCTTCGGGCCGTTAAATGATCGGCAGAAACGGTACACGGCTAACATTTTGACTGCCGGAAAACATTTACTGTCTTTAATTAATGATATTCTGGATATTACCAGAGTGGAATCCGGCAAGGTGGAATGGGAGTATGCTCCCATGGATGTGGCCCAAGTGTTTGGCAGTGCCGTAAGCCTGCTTCGGGAAAAAGCTGTCCAAAACCAGCTTAAGCTTTCTCTGGAAATCGAGCCCGGATTTAACCAGTTTACCGGCGATGAACGGAAAATTAAGCAGATCCTCTATAACCTGATTAACAATGCGGTCAAGTTTACCCCTTCCGGCGGGAACGTAGGAGTGAATGTAACCCGGAGGCAAGAGGATATGTTAATCACCGTTTGGGATACGGGGATCGGCATTCCGCCTGATAAGAGAGACGCCATTTTTGAACCCTTTTATCAAGTGGATAATTATTTGACTCGTTCACAGCAAGGTTCAGGTTTGGGGTTAGCTTTGGTGAAAAAAATGGTTGAGTTGGCAGGCGGCCGTATTTGGTTAGCTGATGAAGAAGGCAGAAGTACCGTTATTAAAGTGCTCTTGCCTCCCTCCCCCACAAAGAAACCGGTTGATCAGGCGGAAAAAGCAGCTAAGGTAGAGATTGTTGATCAGGCTGCAGAAGAAGAAATGTCGAAAATACTCTCTTGCGGTAGAGGAAATTTGGCAGTAGTGGTAGAAGATGATAAAAGCTGTGCTGAGTTGTTGGAGACTTATCTAAAAGACATAGGATATACTACCCTACTGGTACCGACCGGGGAAGAGGGAGTCGCTGCCATTGAAGCCAAGATGCCGGATCTGATAGTGCTGGATGTACTGTTGCCGGGTATGAGTGGTTGGGAAATGCTGGCGGCTATTAAATCAAATCCTGCCGTAGCTCATATCCCCGTGATTGTTGTTTCTATTTTGGAAGAAAGGGAAAAAGGGCTTGCTTTAGGAGCGGTAGATTATTTAACCAAACCCATTGAGCGCAGCAGACTGATTAACTGTGTGCAGAAGGCTGTGGGTAGGCCAATAAACGGGCGCTGCCGGGCATTGGTAATCGATGATGATACTAAAGCGTTGGAGTTGTTTAACGATTACTTAACAGGAATGGGAATAGATGTCTATTTAGCCCCGGATCCCCGGGAAGGTTTTAGGATAGCTAAGGAAATTATACCGGATATCCTGTTCCTTGACTTAATCATGCCCGGTATTGACGGGTTCACCTTCTTAGAGCAAAAAGAAAAAGAACCGAAACTGAAAGATATACCGGTGGTAGTGATCACCTCTAAATCTTTAACTGTACCCGAAAAAGAGTTTTTAGAGCAGCGGGTGGAGCATGTGGCCAGGAAGAGTCAATTTGGCCGGGAAGCTTTTAAAGCTGTAGTGCAAAGGATTGCAGGAAGAGGGGTTAAGTAGCATGAAGTTAAGAGTCTTGGTAGTTGAAGACAATCCCTTGAATATGGAATTGATGGAGGAATTGTTGTTAGCCAAGGGCTGGGAAGTTTCTAAAGCTTTTGACGTGGAAGAAGCTAAGGAAGTGCTCCGGCACGGATTCCCGGATCTAATCTTTTTGGACATTCAATTACCCGGGCAGGACGGATTAAGTTATGCTACTCAATTAAGACGAGAACACGGTGAAGCATTACCTCCTTTAATCGCCATTACGGCTCATGCGATGAAAGGGGACGAGGAAAAGATGCTGGCGGCCGGCTTTGACTATTATTTGGCTAAGCCCTTCGAATTTGCAGAGTTTTACAGGGTAATCGAGCTGGCCTTAAATGATATTAATAAAGACGTAGGGAAAGCCTAAGTGATTGTTATCATTTAGGCTTTCTCAAATTTTTTTCATAAAGAGGTTGAAACTTTGGCGGGGATCGAATATACTAGTAGCAACAACATTTAGAATATTCAGAATCATAACATTCAGTATCTTAATATTCTGAAAATAGGAGGGATGAAAATGAGTATGAAGCCGGAAATGATTTGTCAACAAGGAGCTGCCTGTGCTTGGGATGGTGCCCATACAACTAATAGTAAGTCACCAACGGTGGTTAATACACCCTATAGGTGGCTGGCAAATGGTTTTGCATATGTTTTCTCCACGGCTTTTATATTAGCATTTCTTGCTCTGGGAGTTGCTGCTTCCGCAACCGTCATCACTATTTTGGGCGGATTTTTGGGGGTATTTAACTAGCCGGTATGGAGGAGGTGAGGAGTAGGATGTCGCAGAGATGGACTATGATCTTAAAAATATCAGGAATAATGGTAATTGGTCTATTAGTATTAATTTTGGCAGGATCCACATGGGATTATTCGGGTAAACCGGATTTCTGTGTATCTTGTCATACGATGGAGTCGGTTACCAGGAGTCACAGTAGTTCTCCTCATGCAGAGGTAACCTGTACCGCTTGTCATTTAGGCGTAGGTTTTGCACCAACCATGTTATTTAAAAAAGCTACCGATGCCAGTCAGGTAGTTAAAAACCTAACCGGTACTTATGAAAAACCCATTCGCATCCGGCACAACGTACCCGTTACAGAGTCTTGCGAAAGTTGCCATTATACACAAGCTTTCAGAAGGGAAATGGTCAAGGTTACCGAGAAATTCAACGACGATGAAGAGAATAGCAGAATCACAACCGCCATGTTACTTAAGGTGGGAGACGGGCGAAAAGTAGAGGGCATTCACTGGCACGTGGAAAACACCATTACTTACGGTGTTGATGGGGACGGAAAAATCGTATCGATTGAAGCTAACAAGATTAACGGAGAAACAGGAGTTTATCGTTTAGCGGAAGCAGGGGAAGCGGAGACTTTTAAGCAGATGGATTGCGTAGACTGCCATAACCGGGTTGCCCATAGTATTGACACACCTTCTTCCATAGTGGACCAATACCTACTGGAAGAGAAATTGGATGCATCCCTACCATTCGTGAAAAAGGAAATTGTAACCTTGTTGGAAAATACAAAAGAAACCGATCCGGCCGAGTGGCCCGATTTGTTTAGCTCAATTACTGAGTTTTATAAGGATAATTACCCTGAACTCTACCAAGATAAGGAAGAGTTAATTAGTCAGTTGCCCGGTTTGATCGAAGAGATGGCAAATCAAATTATTTTCCCACAAATGTTGGTGACTTGGGAAACCTATGAAAACAATTTAGGCCAT
>JAAYOX010000187.1 GCA_012520135.1 Clostridia bacterium | reverse complement strand
CTCAAAGGTGTCTACGTGAATAGATAGAGGCTTGGCCACCCCAATGGCGTAAGCTAATTGAACCTCACACTTGTTGGCTAAGCCGGCGGCAACGATATTTTTAGCCACGTAACGGGCGGCATAAGAAGCGGACCGGTCCACTTTCGTAGGATCTTTGCCGGAAAAGGCACCGCCACCATGACGTCCATAACCACCGTAAGTGTCCACAATAATTTTCCGTCCTGTCAATCCGGAATCACCTTGAGGGCCGCCCACAACAAAACGACCGGTAGGATTCACATAGAACTTGGTATTCTCATCTAAAAGTTCTGCCGGGATGACATCCTTAATCACTTTTTCAATCAAGTCCGTCCTGATCATGTCCATTTCAATATCAGGCCGGTGCTGGGTGGATAAAACCACCGTATCTACTCGCTTAGGCTTGCCATCTTCATACTCAACGGTCACTTGAGACTTCCCGTCAGGACGAAGATAGACCAAGGTACGGTTTTTCCGTAATTCAGACATTTTCCGGCAAAGGCGATGGGCTAAAGAAATCGGTAAAGGCATTAATTCAGGGGTCTCGTCGCAGGCATAGCCGAACATCATACCCTGATCTCCGGCTCCAATCGCTGCATCTTCTTCGACTTCCTGGCCCAGCTTGGCTTCCAACGCTTTATCGACCCCTAAAGCAATGTCAGGAGACTGTTCATCAATAGCGGTTAAAACAGCACATGTATCCGCATCGAAGCCATATTTAGCTCTGGTATAACCGATTTCCCTGACGGTATCCCGGGCAATCTTAGGGATATCTACATATATTTTAGTGGTGATTTCCCCGGTGACCATGATCAGGCCGGTAGTAACCAGGGTTTCGCAGGCAACTCTCGCTTGAGGGTCCTCGGCCAAAATCGCATCCAGGACAGCATCGGAAATCTGATCGGCGATTTTATCAGGATGTCCCTCTGTTACTGACTCGGAAGTAAATAATGTTCTCATTCAACTACTCTCCTTCTCCTCGGCATATTTAATTCCTCTTAAATCGAGGCAGTTGCTCTACCACCTGAAAGATGTGATGAGCCAACGATTCTTTAGACATCAACGGCAGTGGTTCTTGTTTTCCGTCAGGGAAAAGGAGAGTGACCTCATTGGTGTCGGCATTAAAGCCGGCATCTTGGCGGGTTACATCATTAGCCACAATTAAATCAAGGTTTTTCTTAACCAGTTTTTCCTGAGCATTTGCCAAAAGCTCTTCCGTTTCCGCAGCAAAACCGATTAACACCTGATGTCTTTTCTTTTCCCCTAATTCCTTTAGAATATCAGGATTCTTTGTTAACAAGAGTTCCAAATCGTTGTCCGTTTTCTTGATTTTCTGGGTTCCGGGATTAGCCACCCGGTAATCAGCCACAGCTGCCGCTTTGACTACAATATCGGCTTCTTCGTAGTGATCTAAAACCAACTGCCGCATCTGAGCAGCGCTTTCCACATAATGACAAGTTACCCCAAAAGGCGGGGCCAACCCTACAGGACCGGAAATTAAAACCACGTCGGCGCCCCTGAGCCAGGCCGCTTCGGCCAGGGCAAAACCCATCTTGCCGGAACTCCTGTTACCGATAAAACGCACCGGGTCGATTGCTTCCCGGGTTCCGCCGGCAGTGACGATGACTTTTTTGCCCTGCAATCCTTTCGGTTCAAAAAGATGCCACCGGATGGCCGCTACAATATCTTCCACAGGCGCCAATTTCCCCACACCGGTAGCTCCACATGCCAATCGCCCGCTGGCAGGCTCAATAATCCTGACTCCCCGTCGCCTGAGGGTTGCCAGGTTTTCCTGAACCGCGGGATGATTATACATATTAGTATTCATGGCCGGGGCAATCAACAAAGTTTTATTGTATACCAAAGCAATAGAGGACAAAAGATTATCAGCCAGACCCCAAGCCAATTTAGCCAATGTATTGGCAGTGGCGGGAACAATAACAAATAAGTCAGCTTGTTCAGCCAACTGCACATGGGGTACTGACAATCCCCCGCCCGGACTAAACTCATCCTGCCAAACGGGGTTGCCAGATAAAGCTTCAAAGGTCAGGGGGGAGATAAAACTTTCTGCCTTCTCGGTCATGATGACCTGAACATCAATGTCTTGCTTCACCAGACTGCTGACCAAATCGGCAGCCTTATAGGCGGCGATGCCGCCGGTAACGCCTACCATGACTTTTTTCTTTGCCATTGACTCCCTCCTTCCCGAAATCATTTACCTCTACTTAATTCCGGTTTGAGGACTACGATACTCAACCTTCCCTTCAGCAATTTCATACAGGGCTTGAGTAACCGGTTTGATTAATTCTTCCTTATTTGTCTGGTTATCCGTAATTTGCCGTGCCCTTTTGGCAGCTACTACCACCAGACTATATTTGCTATCTACATTTTTTACTAGTTTTTCCAAGCTCGGTTGATTCACGCTCTGCCTCCTTCCTCAGATGCTAATGATTAACAGCCCAAAAAAACCTTATTCATGAATATCTCCAGCTTGATCCTTGTTTATCAAACGGTTAGCAACAGTTTCAGGTTGCACCGCAGAAAGAATCACATGTTCACTGTCGGTAATAATCACGGCCCTGGTTCGACGACCGTAGGTAGCGTCAACCAGCATCCGGTTATCCCGTGCCTCTTGAATGATTCTTTTGATCGGTGCGGATTCCGGGCTCACAATAGCTATTATACGGTTTGCAGATACAATATTACCAAATCCAATATTAATCAGTTTGATATCCAAGAAATGCCTCCCCCTTTTCCCGCTAATCAGACAAAGTCAGACAGCCTACTCAAGATTTTGTACTTGTTCCCGGATCTTCTCTAGCTCGCTTTTTACTTCTACCACCTTTTGACTGATTTCCAAATCACCGGACTTGGACCCGATGGTATTGATCTCCCGGTGTAATTCCTGGACTAAAAAATCCAGTTTCCGACCGATAGGTTCAGTGGATTCCAGGGTATGAGCCAATTGGTTCAAATGACTTTTCATCCTAACCAGTTCTTCGGTAATGGCACTTCTGTCCGTTAAAATGGCAATTTCCATGGCTAATCGCTGCTCATCAACAGCTATATCTGTATGTAATTCCAGAAAGCGTTCCTGCAGTCTTTGGCGGTAAACCTCCGTCATCACTGCCGATCTGCCTTCAATAGTTTCCACAAAATCCATGATTGTTGTTTGTCGCCGGCGCAAATCCTCAGCCAGCTGCAGCCCTTCTGTTTGCCTCATGGCCATCATGCCTTCCAACGCCATTCCGGCAGCTTCTTCGACTACTTGCCAGAACAATTCCAGATCCAGTTCGTTTTCTTCAACTTTAATCACATCCGGCAACTGGCATAGCTCATAAAGGCTGATATTCTGCGGAATCTGTAATAATTCTCCTAATTCCTTCAAGGAATTATAATAAGCTATTGCCAAATCTTTGTCAACCTTGACGGATCGCTTGTTTTCATCAGTTTCCTCAATATTAATATAGACGTCCACCCGTCCCCGGGATACCGGTTGTTTAACTAAGTTCTTAATTTTCTCTTCCAAAGGGTTATATTGTCTTGGTAGCTTAACCGAGATTTCCAGGAAGCGGTGATTGACTGATTTTATTTCAACTGTAACCCTTTTGCCGTAGCCTTGGCTTTGACCCCTGCCGTAACCGGTCATGCTATATGGCAATTCTTACCCCCTCCTTCCTCACTTTACTCTCTATACTTAGTATTTACATTTTACTTCCCTCTTTATTTCTGTTTATAATGCGAAAAACCTTTTCTACCTCTAAAAAAGCAACAGGAGAAAATACAAAAACGGTGTCCAACAACACCGTTTCATAACATAATCTGAAAACTGTCCTCTGACAACTGTTACTGATATGCCGGTTTGCCTGCCTT
>JAAYOX010000186.1 GCA_012520135.1 Clostridia bacterium | reverse complement strand
TTCATCCCCAATACCAAAAACATTTACAGCTTCACCATTAGTGCCTACGGTATAACGTACCTCCCGGTACCTTGACAATAATAATTCCTCCCTTGTCCATTGGCCTTGTACGAGATCTTCTTATTATTCTTCCAACTCCCAAGTAAACTTAAACGGACATCAACCTAATCCGGGTTAAACTTGTCAACGCTAAGTTAAAGGCTGGAAAGAACCGATATCTTCCAAGGCTTCTACAATTACTCTTACCCTCACCACACCTTCCGGTGCTTCTTCTACTTGTTCCCGCTGAAGCAGTATCTGACTGTTAGCAGGCACTTGAGCCTGCACTGCTCTCAAGGCCTGTTCCAAAGCAACTGACCTGGCTTCTTCCGGTTCCAGTACTCGCCGAAAAGGTTCCACCTGACGGTAATTTGTTACTATTAATTCGACAGGTACCTGCCAATTCCTCCAGGGTACCAATTTATGGCTTGTTTCTTTCCGGTGATAATAGTCAAAAGGCGGCGTTTTGGGACCATGAATAATGATCTCCCTGTCCAGCAGAGCTAATCTGGTAATCGTAACCTCACTACCGGTATATCTTTCCCCTTTCTCCACTAAGGGTACTTCACCCCGGCCTTCGTACCAAACTCTGGCCCTTACCACCCCACGGGCTCGTACTAATCTGGGGTGCCGGCTCACCGTTCCTTCCTGTCCTTCCCCGGCTTTGGGAGTGACCAACCCGGAAACCAGCACTTGTCCTACCGCCACTGTATCTCCTACTTTCACAAGAGGTTCGCCGCTAATCAACAACAGCTCACTGATAACTCCCTCTTTGGCTGCCACCAAGTGACCGGGTTTAGTATCTAACTGTTCTTCACTGGGCAGTTTTTTCTCCACTATCCTGATTATGGCCCGGGTTCCCTGAAGCTCAATTCCTGCCCAGGCCAACCGGGGAATTTGTACCTCCAACATCCTTTCGATTTCCCTCATGTCTAAAGAGCTTTTCAGTACTCCCGGTCTCAGTCCTAAATCCTGAGCCAACAGGATTACCTCCTGAGGGTCCAACTCCTGCAGTTCTTCGGAAGCTGCATAGTCTACAAACCATACTACCGAAGACAGCCAGTACAACAGGCAAACAAACATCAATAGTCCGGCAATAAAGGGTTTGCGACGGCGTACCCGGCGAAGGGCAAAAGGCAAACCATTTTTCTCTTTAATGCGAAAACGGGTTTTTGTTTTACGGGCAACCGGTCTGAGCCTCTTCACCTGCGCTATATCAACTTTAGCCTTTAGACGTTGCTTACCCAAGGGGACAATATCCCATAAGGAAATGCCTTGTAACAAGGCCAGATTGATAAATTTTTCCGGAGCTGTGCCCTCTACAATAATAGTGACGTATCCTTTCCAATAAAGCTGCCAATTCCTTAACTGCACTCCTGCTCACCTCAATCTTCGATAGTGATTGCCGAGATTATTCCTTCCACCAGCATTTGGTCACTTTTTAAGGTTTTTAGCATTAACCCGCTACCTTTAACGGTGATCTGGCCTACAGTAGAATTGACTCTGATAACGGTTTGACCGTATTCAATAATGCCTCGATGATTTTCTATTATTAATTCTTTTTGGCCAATCAGGATCAACTTGGGTAAATCCAACATTATATCCGAGGGCATCTCCAAAAGTTCCACCATATTAGCTTGCAATTGCATGGTTTTCCGGGCTACCCTGCTCTTCTTTTTCTCCATGGGACCGGCCTCCTCTCTGCTACATTTTTATGCCGCAAAGGGGAGAGTAATACTTATTTGTCCAAAATATGGATAAACATAAAAAAAGCTACCCGCCGTGCGGATAGCTAAATACACAACTAATTTAAAGCAAATCGGTATTAACCGTAGGCTTCAGAGGAGCCCAGTTTGGGGATGAGCTCAGTCGCCTTTGGATGCCTCCGAAATCGCACCCTATGGGTGCTCATGCCGTCGGCATTTTTCCTCAGGCTCCTTCGCTCTTTTGATTTTGGCTCCAATTCAGCCTAGCCGGTTAATACCGATTTGTTTATCAACAGAGTTCACATGCAGTAGCTTTGCTTACAGATGCATAGCGTAAGGCAATAATGCTTTGCGGAGCGGGCGTTGGGCCACAGCCGTCGGCAGCTTGCTGCCGGTAACGGCGTAGGCACTCCGCCGTAGCGGAGCAAACATTATTGCCTGAGCGTTGATTTGGCTATCCGCATAGCGGGTAGCTTTATTTGCTATGTGTTTGGACAATTAAGAGGATACCCTCGGTGAATTGGATTCGGGCTTCGTGGCCCAGCATGATGTTGCTGATCCCCCGGGGAGAGCCTTGCCGTAAAACAGCATCGTCCAAAGGATAATAAAAGCCTTTAAGAGTTAGACCACTAACGGTGGAGCTCAAGGCGATTAAAGATACTGTTTGCCCCGGATAACCGGCAACGGTGACAGAATGATCGGTTACCCATAGAGTCTGACCGGGCGTAGCCAACCTAATGGGAATGCCGGAAGACAAATGGTCTATTAATAAGAAAATGTTCGCCAAAGTGTGATCCAGCCGGTCCCCGCTACCGGCAAAAATGATGATTTCCTCCGGCTTCCGGCGAAGGGCTTCGATTAGGGCTAACTCCGTATCCGTCTCATCCTTCTCCCCGGGAAAGTTTAGAAACGGTACTCCCATCTCTTCCAGCCTTTGTCTGGCGGCATGATCCAAGGAATCTAAATCCCCTACCACCAATCCCGGTATCAGACCCATAGACAAAACGTACTCTGCCCCTTTATCGGCACAGAGTACGAAATCGTCATCCTTCACTTGTTTACAATGCCACCGGGGATCTCGAAACTCCCCACCGGCAAAAATGAGACATCTCATTGTTGGCACCTCTAATAACGTCT
>JAAYOX010000185.1 GCA_012520135.1 Clostridia bacterium | reverse complement strand
TTCAGTTGTACTTTAGGAAAAGGAAACCTGCTCTACCGGGGAACGGGAAAACAAGCTTTTTCCTTTTTCAACCGCAAAACCGGGGAAAAATTACGTGTTTATCTAAAGCAGCAAAAGAATCCGGACATGGAGCGTGCCGAATGGCAGGAGTATTTGTTAAACGCTCCTGTTGACGAAATCTTTTCTTTCTCGGAACCTAAATTCGACCTGCCCGAAAAGGCCAAAATTTTTCAAACAATCATCTGCGAAATCTGCGGCGAGGGTGCACCGGAGCATAAGATGCGTCTACAAGACGGCAAAACAGTATGTGCCGACTGTTTTAAGGATTATGGGAGAGGTTGGTAATCAAAAGGAGGACATCCAAATGATAAAAACAAAGTTACTCGGAATAATTCTGGTAATGGCATTAGTCTTAAGCGGATGCGTTTCTAAAGTTTCGACGCCTGAACCTACTCCCGGTGAATCCCGCATCGTTACGGATGTATTTGGCAGGCAGGTAGAGATACCTCAAAAAGTTGAGACCGTGGCTGCCATTGGCGGGGCCGCCCGCATCCTGACTTATGCAGGCTGTGCGGACAAACTGGTTGGCGTAACGGATATGGATAAACAAAATATCTCAGCGATGCCCTATTCCGTTGTCAATGCGGAGCATTTTGCAACCCTTCCTTCTGTGGGGAGCGGCGGTGCCAATGATACTCCTTATATTGAAGAATTGGTTCTTCTTGCACCTGATGTGATCATTGGCTTAACCGATGAAAATACGATTAGAAACGTGGCTGACAAGACCGGTATTCCTACTGTCGGCATCTATCCGGAAGGGATGTTTGACGAAAGCTTTTATGCGGCTTTGGAACTGATTGGACAAGTCATGGGTACGGAGGAAAGAAGTGCCAAAGTAATTGGCTTTATTAAGGAATGCCGGGCAGATTTGGATCGCCGGACAAGGGACGTTCCTGATGAGGAAAAGCCTACTGTCTATACCGGTGCCGTGAGCTTCCGGGGTGCCCATGGATTTGAAGGTACCCATGCCAATTATCCTCCTTTCACCGCCATTCACGCCAAAAATGTGGTGGATGAAACCGGCGAAAAAGGAGCATTTATTGTGGACTTGGAAAAAGTGACTGTATGGGACCCGGATATCATCTTTCTTAATCCGACCAATATGCATCTTGTCAACGACCACTATTCGAAAAACAAAGCTTTTTATCAGAGCCTGAAAGCAGTGCAGGACGGCCAAGTCTACACTCAGATATCTTATAATTACAATTGGACCAATATGGAGATTGCCATTGCCGATGCTTATTATGCCGGAAAAGTGATTTATCCGGAAAGGTTTGCCGATATAGATCCCATCGAGAAAGCAGACGAGATCTTTACCGTAATGCTCGGTCAGCCCTTCTATGACAAGCTGGCCCGGGATGGAATGAAATTTGAGAAGATCACCATAGGAGAATAGATTTGGATGAAGCACCCGACAACATATGGAAGCTATATACGTTATAAAAAACTATTTATCTTGATACTGGTTGTTGCCGTGGCACTGGCCGCTTTATGGGCGGTCAGTGCCGGTTCTGCCGGTCTTTCTTTGCAAGAGGTTATAACTACTTTGTTAGGAAACGGCAGCAAACAATCATCTATTATCATTTTTAACCACCGTTTGCCAAGGATCCTCACAGCAATTGTAGCGGGAATTGGTCTGGCCACGGTAGGCTGTGCTATGCAGAGTCTACTAAAAAACCCTATGGCCTCCGCATCTACTTTGGGGATCGCCCAAGGAGCAGCTTTCGGTGCTTCCTTTGCCATCATTGTTTTGGGGGCAGGAATTCAAAATCAAACTTTGGACGGTATAACCATTATCAACCCTTATATAATCAGCCTCTGTGCTTTCGTCAGTTCTATGTTCTCTACATTAATCGTACTGGGATTGTCCTATTTCAGAAGAGTTACACCGGAATCCATGATCCTGGCCGGAGTGGCTTTAAGCAGCATGTTTGCCGGTGCCACAACACTCATGCAGTATTTTGCCGCAGACGTAAAGGTAGCTGCCGTAGTATTCTGGACATTCGGTGATCTAGGCCGCACCGGTTGGAATGAAATAATTATTATGACCGTAATAGTCGTAGCATCTTTCATTTATTACGCCTTTAACCGCTGGAATTTTAACGCATTACAAGGCGGCGAGGAAACAGCTAAAGGACTTGGCGTTAATGTAACCGGTTTTCGCCTGTTGGGAATGCTGATCGGTTCCCTGACCGCATCCACCATAGTTTCTTTTATCGGGATTATCAATTTTATCGGGCTAATTGCTCCTCATTTGGTACGGCGTGTTATCGGCAATGACTACCGGTACTTATTGCCTGCGTCAGGCTTGATGGGAGCATTATTGATGGTAGCCAGCGATACGGCAGCTCGGCTGGTGGTGGCTCCGATCATTCTCCCTATCGGGGCAATAACTTCTTTTCTTGGTGCACCTTTGTTTCTTTATCTTGTGTTTAAGGGGGTAGGTGGCAGAAAATGATCCAGGTTCAAGAATTGTCTTTTTCCTATAAACACGATCGACCGATATTAGCCGATATCAATTTCTCCGCTTCAAAGGGTCAATGTACAGCCATTTTGGGAAATAACGGTGCAGGTAAGAGTACTTTAATCAGATGCCTTAACCGTATTTTGGAACCTCAACAGGGAGTAGTCTATGTCAACGGGCAAAATACCCGAGAGCTTAAACGCAATGATGTTGCCAAGTCCTTGGCCTATGTGGCACAGCACAATGCGGGAGACAGGTTTACGGTATTTGATACAATTTTGCTGGGCCGAAAGCCGTATATTAAATTCGAACCTACTCAGGAGGATATTCGCATTGTCGAATCAGTCATAAGCCGCATGAAGTTAGAGGATTTCGCTCTACGCTATATTGATGAGCTTTCCGGAGGAGAATTGCAAAAGGTCATGCTGGCTCGAGCCTTGGCTCAGCAACCGCAGGTACTATTATTAGACGAACCTACCAGCAATTTGGATCTCTGCAACCAGTATGAAGTACTGGGAATTATCCGGGAAATTGCTAAGACAGAGCAAATTAGCGTGCTTCTAATCATCCATGACCTAAACCTTGCCTTGCGCTATTGTGATAAGTTTTTATTCCTGAAGGATAACCGTATTTTCTGCTATGGTGGGATTGAGGTCATGACTCCTGAAAACATCAACGAAGTCTACGAAATTCCTGTCACTGTTCAAGAGTTAAACGGTATAAAAGTTGTCATACCGTTTCCTAATAAGCATTAAAAACAGTAAAAGATAAAAAGCCGATTGCTGAAGGTAGATACCCTCTCCCAATCGGCCTTTTTATGACAACAGGGGACAATATTGGCGGGAGTTTCTTACCGGCAACGATGAGTATCAGGCCCCTTGCCTAAGATATCTTTCATCCTATTCATTCCCGTGTCCGACAGGAAAGCCAGGTGGCTGGGATACCCGTCAATAGTCTCCCCGGATAATCTTATCCCGTTATCGGTCTCCACATATTCCAGGGGAAGGATACGCCTGCAAATTATGCCCGTATCCCTGTCCGTAATTTCCAGTACCGCCTGCTGGGCGGAAATTATTTGGGGCTCAGCTTCCCGGCTACCGGCTGCCGACTGATTTTCTGCCCACTGTTCAAGAAAGGAATTGACAGTTTCCAGGTAAATTTCGTGGATTTCCAGCCATTTTGCTTTTAATCCTTCATAGTCAGTGCCGTATTCCTCCGCTAATTGAGCCATCATACCTTGACAAAATGATTTGACGGTATCTCTTATTTCATCCTTGCCCTTCATGGTCCGTTTTAACCTCCAGTCTCCTCTTGCCTATTCTCGGCTGATAACCGGCAGGGTCAACTATTTCTTTAATCCTGAGCCGGAGCCGGTCTTGTTT
>JAAYOX010000017.1 GCA_012520135.1 Clostridia bacterium | reverse complement strand
TTCTTCCATCTGCAGCTCCTACATTTTACAATTGCTTTTCCTCCCGGCATCATTAATTTTTATTTTCGCAAATGCGATCACAGAATCCTTTTTGAGTTAAACGCTTTTTGACATTCGCTGCATTTTTCTAGTTTGCGCCTGTGGTGATGGAGATATGCCGGTTTGGGCCTTAATAAAACAGGGTACTGTCCTGATTGAGTTGAAAGGACAGTACCCCTGCTTAAGCTTTATAAAGTTCCTTCTATTTCTGCCCCACATTACTGCTGTGGTTTACAGCAGCCTGGGCTGCTGCCAGCCGGGCAATCGGCACCCGGTAGGGTGAACAACTGACAAAGTCTAATCCAATCTGATGGCAAAATTCAATGGAGCTGGGATCTCCCCCGTGTTCGCCGCAAATACCGATCAATAGATCCGGCTTGGCCCGGCGTCCTTTTTCCACTGCCATCCGCATCAGTTCGCCTACACCTTCCCGGTCAATAACGGCAAAAGGATTGTCAGCCAACAGGCCGTTATCTACATAGTGATGCAGGAATTTGCCTTCCGCATCATCCCGGCTAAATCCGAAAGTAGTCTGAGTTAAGTCGTTAGTACCAAAGGAGAAGAAATCCGCTTCCTCAGCAATGGCATCAGCGGTGAGGCAAGCTCTGGGAATTTCAATCATGGTACCGACGGTATAATCGAAATCTACTCCGGTGCGTTCTTTTACTTCATCGGCTACCTGAATGATCTCCTGCTTCAGTATCGCCAATTCCTTAACATTGCCTACCAAAGGAATTTCCACTTCGGGAATGACAGTGTACCCTTCCTTCACCAGCCTTACCACTGCATTAAAGATGGCTCTGGCTTGCATGGCATAGACTTCGGGGTAAGTAATACCCAGACGGCAGCCCCGGTGTCCCAACATGGGGTTGAATTCCGATAAGCTTTTTACTTTAGCCAGAAGTGCTTCTTTATCCTTGATTACTTTAGGATCCCCGTTCGTCAGTTTCAAGGTGGTAATTTCCACCAACAAGTCCTCTGCATGGGGCAGGAATTCATGGAGGGGAGGATCCAACAGACGTATGCATACCGGCAGCCCATCCATGGCTTTCAAAATACCGTAGAAATCTTCTTCCTGAAGGGGAAGCAATTGGGCCAGGGCTTCTTCTCTTTCTTCCTTAGTCTCCGCAAAAATCATATTCTGTACCAGCGGGAGACGATCTGTAGCCATAAACATGTGTTCCGTCCGGCACAGCCCTATCCCTTGAGCACCGAACTCCCTGGCTTTGGCTGCATCATGGGGAGTATCGGCATTGGCCCGGATACCAAGTTCCTTAATTTCATCTGCCCATTCCAGTAGAGCATTGAATTCTTTGCTCAGTTGAGGTTCTATCATGGGAATCTTTCCGGCAATAACCCGTCCGGTGCCACCGTCAATGGAGATGATATCGCCCTTTTTAAATACCCGTTCTCCTACCCGCAATTCCTGGGCCTGGTAGTCAATTTTCAGGGCTTCACAACCACTGACACAGGGTTTGCCCATGCCTCTTGCCACTACTGCCGCATGGCTGGTCATGCCACCCCGGGAGGTGAGAATACCCTGGGCCACAACGATACCGTGAATATCATCGGGAGTGGTTTCCGTTCTGACTAAAATCACTTTCTCCCCTTGCTGCCCTAAAGCTTCAGCTTCATCGGCATCAAAGATAATTTTGCCGGAGGCAGCACCCGGTGATGCCGGCAATCCCTGGGCAATTACATCTACATTGGCATTGGGATCAATCCGCCGGTGAAGAAGTTGATCCAGTTGAGATGGAGGAACCCTTAGAAGGCCTTCTTTTTTGGTAATAGCTCCTTCTTGAACCATTTCCACAGCGATCCGGATCGCTGAAGCGGTAGTTCTTTTACCGGTTCTGGTCTGGAGGATATATAGGCGACCTCTTTCCACCGTAAATTCAATATCCTGCATATCCCGGTAGTGTTTTTCCAATAGGTCACAAATCCGGATAAATTCTTGATATACTTCCGGCATAGCTTGAGCAAGACTTGCGATTGGCTCCGGAGTTCTGATACCGGCTACCACGTCTTCTCCCTGGGCGTTAATTAAATACTCACCGTAAACTGCCTTTTCACCGGTAGCAGGGTTTCTGGTAAAGGCCACTCCGGTGCCACAATCATTACCCATGTTGCCGAAAACCATGGTTTGGACATTGACGGCGGTGCCCAGATCGTCGGGAATCCGGTTGATTTTCCGGTAAACAATGGCCCTTTGGTTGTTCCAGGAATTAAAGACGGCTTTCACTGCCATGATCAATTGCTCAAAGGGATCCTGGGGAAATTCCCTTCTGGCCTTTGCTTGCACAAGTTCTTTATAGTCGGCAATCAATTGCCTGAGGTCCTGGGCGGGAATTTCGTAGTCGAATTGGACTCCTCTTTTCCGCTTAACATCCTCTAAAATGCTTTCAAATTCATAGTGGTCGATCTCCAGGACCACATCGCTGAACATTTGGATAAAACGGCGGTAACAGTCCAGGGCAAACCTTTCATTGCCTGTTGCTTTAACCATGCCCTCCACAGTTGTATCATTTAAACCCAAGTTAAGAATGGTATCCATCATTCCGGGCATGGAAATGGGAGCGCCGGAACGCACTGACACTAACAGGGGATTTTGAGCATCGCCGAAGGTTTTCCCTGCCGCTTTCTCTAATTCTACCAGTTTTGCTTTTAACTGTTCTTCTAATCCTTCCGGAAATTGGCCGCTTCCGGCCAAATATTCGTTACAAGCTTCGGTGGTAATAGTCAAACCGGGTGGTACCGGTAAGCCAATACCGGTCATTTCCGCTAAATTAGCGCCTTTGCCTCCCAAAAGGTTTTTATCTTTTTTTCCTTCGTTAAATAAATAGACATAGGTCTTACCTGCCATGTCTTTCCCCCCTATAATAGATCTCCAGTACTTTGCTGGCTGTTTCCTCCACCGCTCGATTTGTAACATCGATCACCGGACAGCCTATTTTTTTCATAATTTCTTCTGCATATTCCAGCTCCATTAGGATCCGTTTCATATTGGCGTAGTCAGCGTCGGCTGTCAGCCCCAGAGCCTTCAATCGTTCCAAGCGGATTTCATTAAGCAAATTGGGGCTAATAGTCAAGCCTACTACTTTACCGGGAGGTAATCGATATAGTTCCTCCGGAGGCCCTACCTCAGGCACTAAGGGAATATTGGCTGCTTTAATTCTTTTGTGAGCCAAATACATACAAACCGGTGTCTTTGAGGTCCTGGACACTCCCACCAATACGATATCGGCTCTCAAGATTCCCCGGGGGTCCTTGCCGTCATCATATTTGACGGCAAATTCCACAGCCTCTACTTTACGGAAATACTCTTCATCCATTTTCCGCAACAACCCCGCCTTCATCATGGGAACTTCACCGGTAACCTTTGCCATAATATCTAACATGGGGCCAAGGATATCGATGGTGGGAATCCCAAACTGCTTCGCCTGGCTGAGCATTTCATTCCTTAGCTCATCAACCACCAGGGTATAGGCAAAGATGCTCTTAAATTGAGAGGCTTCTTCCACCAATTCCCTAATATGCTTGCGATCACTTACATAAGGCACCCGGATAATATCCATCTCTGTCTCAAAAAACTGGCTGGCCGCTGCTCTCACTACAAATTCAGCGGTCTCACCCAGTGCATCGGAGACAACATAAATCATCATTTTATCCTTATCGGAAATACGCTGTCCCTCCCTTAATAATTACCTTCCCCCAGCTCTACAAAGAGGCGGGTAATATTTGTCTTGGTCAGGCGGCCAACTACTTCAAGTTGTTCTTCCAGACCTTTATTATTAATAGGCCGAACAACCGGCAGAGCATCCACCTCATGTTCAATCATTTTTCTGGCTGCTTCATAGGCACTCTCTTCGTTACTGGTGGTAACAATATTAGGCATCCGAGTCATCAGCATTCCTACAGGCATTTTATGCAGATCCACTTTGCCAATAGCGCTACGAATAAAATCTTTGCGGGATACGGCTCCCACCAATACGCCGCCTTCTTTAACCACAAAAAGAGTACCCACATCTTCGGTAAACATGGTAACAATGCAATCGTAGACTGAAGCATTATCAGGCACTACTACAGGTACTGATTTTACATCTTTAACCAGCACCTGGCGAACTGTATCAGCAATAAGACTTTCCGCCGGCTTACCGCTATGAAAATAGCCTACCCGGGGCCGGGCTTCCAGAATCCCCGACATAGTAAGTATAGCCAGATCCGGTCTTAAAGTTGCTCGCGTTAAGTTTAATAAACCGGCAATTTGTTCACTGGTAATAGGACCTTTGCTTTTGACAATTTCTACTATCTGCCGTTGTCGCTCAGTAAGTTGTATAAACGTCACCACCTTTCTTCATTGTGCCATACTATATGAATTATTATATACTATATCTTTTTTATTTTCCCTTCTCCTTAAAAAAATATCTGCCGCCTAAAAGACCGGTGGAAATCTTTAGGCGGCAGACAAACCAGGGAGGGTTAAGCTTGGATTTTATGCTTCCGGAGCCGGTTCCTCCTGCTCTACGGGTGCTTTCATTAATCTAACAGCTTCGCTATTCAGTTTCGGTGCCTCCACATTCCATTGAGGTGCGGCAGTTCCTGTTCTGGCTTCCTGAGCCTTGTTAATGGCTTGATAAGCGTAGTCCATGGACTTATTCAATGTATCAAAAGTCAATTGAGGATTATGGAAGCCCATAGAGTTTTCAGCGCCGACCCAGTCCACTAAAAACTGTGCCTTCCGCTGAAGGGCCCGGGCTTCATTCAGAACGTCCTGGTTAGCACCGGAGGAATCCGCTTCCGCAATGGCTTGAATTGCTTCCACATTGACTTGCCCTACCCGAGCCATCATGTCAGCCACTTTATCCTGGGTATAGAAGACACGCTCTCTCAGCCATTCCTCACCTTCCCGGTGACAAGTCATGCAGCTTTCATTCATATGTTTCAAAGGACTGGTCCACCAGTGAGACGAAATCTTTTCTCCCCCCACCATAGTATAGGGCATATGGCAGTCGGCACAGGACACGCCTGCTTCATAATGAACACTGCCGGAAGCAAATGTTTCAAATTCAGGGTGCTGAGCCTTGATCTCGCCAACCTTAGCTACAGGATGCTGCCAATCCACGAATCCCAGTTCCTCGTAGTATTCGAGGATTTCTTCCGGAGTAAGTCCGTTATCCCAAGGGAACGTTACAACTTTCTTATCATCGGTGAAATAATACTCTACGTGGCACTGGGCACATACCAATGTACGTAATTCCTGGGTGGTCAGTTTGTCCGGATTTTTGCCTAAACGGGTTAACGCATCCCTTAAAGGCGGTTGGGTAATGATCAGGTTCATGGTCTGAGGATCATGACAGTTGGCACAGGTAATCGCTTCCGTCATTTTATCTTTCAATTCATGGAAGTTGGTGGAATAATAGGCATCTCCCATTTCGGCCACTACGCCCGGCACATTGGCACTTTTACAAGTCCAGCATGCAGAGATACTCTTTTCATTAATCCGCTTAATCTTCTTAACATCCTCCAACGTATAAACATGGCCCCGGTCTTCGTTATACTCAATGGCGAAACCATAACCGGCAAAAATCTCTTTCAAAAAAGGCCACTGGGTTAATTTGTCATATTCTTCGGAGCCGCCGTACTTACTGCCTTCGTTGGACATTTCTGCATTTTTCATGTAAGTATCGTATTGCTTGGGATAATATTTGGCATACTCATCTACCGACAAAGTACCCGGGGCGATATCCGCCCGAAAAGCTACCGGTTGCTGCACATTGGAGCCGCAGCCAACGGCAATCAAACCAACAATTAAAAGGGCCACAAGGCCAATAATTACTCTGTATTTTTTCACGGGTTTCCCTTCCTTTCCCCTTATCGATAATTACTGTGCGGTGTGTACCGGTGGCAATCAAAGCAACGACGATCCGGATCCATATTCAGGTTTCGTACCACATCCTCGTGACACCTGATGCAATTGCCTTGCACCAATGCCGTATTAGAATCGGCAATTCTGAGGCGGTCAGGCAAGTCGCTAAAGGTATTGTGGTAAAGATGCTGTACCCCCGCTGTTGCCTTGGTATAGGTTTTGGTAAAGTAATTGGTGTTATCGGTATGACAATCATTGCAACCGGCTATTTCCCGATGAGCTGAATGGCTCCAGGTTCCGTAAACAGGTTCCATCACATGACAAGATACACAGAAACTTGGATCTTTCGTAGCACTATGCACTCCTTGCACGCCAAGTAACCCTACTAAACAGAATGCTACTAAAAGGCCCACGGTAATGGTAATCTTGAACTTTGGTTTCCCTGTCCCGCCGGATACACCCGGTGCTCCCCGCTCCACCTGACTGGGTTTCATGTTTTCCCCCCTTTCCTTCTTTGACTTGGCTTGTGCCTGACTTCATTTAGCAAAGCACAACCCGTTGATACAATTATAATTATAAAAATACCTTATAAAAAGCCTATTAATAAATGTTAGCGAATTTTTTAACAATTCCTTAACAAAATTGTAGAGGCTACTGTCCTGTTTCTAATACCAATAATCCGGGTATTTCCGTTCTTTGGACAGATTATTTACCAATAGAGCGATTAACACTAAACAGAGAACACCAATACCCACCGGCGCAAAAATGAAACCATAGCCCTGCCCGTTGTATACAGCCACAAAAGCGGTAGCACCACCGGGAGGGTGTAAAGTATTGGTCAGTACCATGGTCATAATAGCCAGTGTAACTCCTAAGGATACTGCCCACCATCCGTCGCCAAATATCTGATAAACGAGTACTCCTGCTAAAGCAGATACCAGATGTCCTCCAATGACATTTCTCGGCTGGGCCATGGGTACATGACAGGCTGCATATAAAAGTACTGCCGAAGCACCAAAAGAAGGTAGCAATAAAGGCAATTGATACAATTCCGACAACAATCCCACTAAACCCAGACCTATAAAACTACCCAAGGCTGAAATAAGCACTTCCCCTTTAGTGGCCCGGGGTAAGTTTTGGCAGCGGCTTCCCCGCATTTTACAGAGATAAGCCAAAAACCACTCATCATCCGGCAACGTGCTTTGTTGTTTCTGCTCCTTGCTTCTCACATCTTCCAACCTAACTGCACCTCCACAGCCAATGATATCCTGTGGGATAAACTGTAAACTATGACATAGATCACTACAAAAGAAAACCCCGCTTTTGTTTTTTACAAAAACGGGGTTTTCAAGGAGGGTTTGCTAGAAACTGAAATTACCGCTGCTGTCAATAACAATCCGACTATTTAAATAGAAAGTATTCGGGTAACCCAAATCGGCGATTTTATGGACTACTCCTCCTGCTCTGGCACCGGAGGCACAGTGAATCAGTAAGGTGGTATTCTTATCCGCCGGGAGCAGACCGGCAACACCGGCGGGATTTTCATGAATCTTCACATCAGGTATATGAATGGATCCCGGAATGTAACCGCTAGACCTCTCCGCATCGTTACGAACGTCGATAACCACGACATTAGCTCCGTTAATCATAGTTTTGAATTGCTCAGGAGTAATGTCCCGCTTAGGCTTACCACCGGTAATGTCGAATTCTCCGCCACCGGCCTCCAAACCGAAGACAGGCAGACCTGCCTGTTTCCAAGCAGGAACACCGCCGGCCATGACCTTTACATTGGTATAACCGTTGTCTACCAAAACTTTGGCAGAGTTATGGCTGAGCAGGCAGTGAAAACCGCCGCAGTAAGTGATTATTTCAGTGCTTTTGTCTTCCGGCATTGAAGATAGAAATTTGGCCACGAAGACAGCATCAGGCATGGACACCGCACCGGGCAGATGTCCGTTAAAATAGACATCGTAGGGTCGGCTGTCGACAATCATTAAAGGTTTTCTGTAAGTATCCCCTACACTGTCGCTGGTGATCAGAGAACTTACGTATTCGGGAGTAACCACAAAGTAGTTGCCCGCAGCCTTCCAAAAGGGAGTCCCTTCCTGATAGACATGGACATTGGTGTAACCCAGAGCGATGGCTTTCTTGGCTGAATTGGCACTTAGATGACATTCTAAACCCCCACAATAAAAGATGAGCATCTTATCCTTGTCTGCCGGAAGCAGATGAGCATAAGCATCAAATTGGGCATCGGGAATGTTGATGGCCCCGTTAATATGACCCTCCTGATATTTGGCTTCCGGCCGGGCGTCTACCAATACAAAACTCCACTCCGGGCTGTACTCCTCATAAGAACTACGGGAAGCACTGCCGGGACCGTTTAATTTCATCAACTTCATTAAATACTCTGTATCAACATAACTGAGTTCCGGTTCAATAGGAACGAGATTAGGTTCAACCTCCGGCTCAGTAACGATATAAGCTGATAAATCTATACCTTCCTCCAGACTGGCCACCGGTTGGGGAACCATTACTACCGGAACTCCGGTACAGCCGGAGACAAAGATAGCTATAACTAAAAGGAGTACCCCTACCGATAATTGTCGTTTGGTCATTAAGACACCTCCTCAATACTGCTGAAACCTTGCAGCAAAACTGTCATTTTACGCAGACACTCCATCAACAGGGATGTAACTCCCAAATATAGCTCATTAGCTTTAATTTCCGACAGTCTTTTGTAAAAATCAGGCAGCCAATCGAAATGATCCTTTAAATACTCAACAGTATGGTTAAACTCCAGCTTTTCCAGGAAATAGACCAGTAATTCCAGCAATACTGCCAGGTGATCCGGCTGATAAGCCAATTCAGCCGGCAGTTCCAGTCCGAAAGACCGGAGCAAATGCCGGATGTGCAAGGCACTGTCTCCCATCAGGTATCCCTTTTGCCTGGCAAAGACGACCTGGGCGGAAGGATCTACGGTCCAGACCTTATAAATGGACTCGATAGGAGGTGCCGCCGGCTCTCCCACCCCGATAAAACAGCGGATATATTCCTGTTTCAAGGCGGAAAAAGTCAAGTCCGGTGGAAGCGCAGGTTTCCGGCCGGTCAAAGCGGCTTTTTGACTCAGCTCCTCAATAGTTTGAATCCAATCGCCACTGATCAGTTCCTGATAAAACTGTTGATCAGGAAACCGGTAAAACTCTGCCAGGGCTAAACACAATTGTTTAAGAGGTTCTATTTGGTTAAGTTGCACCGTTTACCCCCCTCCGTTTTTTAAGCCGCAGCAGTGCTCCGGAAATATTTTTGTTCCACCCAAAGGGAGAAGTAAATTAAAGCACCGATCCCGCCGATAATAATGGACCATTCTGCAGGCATGGCCTGGTACTGTTGATACATCAGAGTATCGCCGGGGATCACTTGCAAAGGAGCCAATTGGCCTGCCAGGACGAAATTTTGATGGGCAAAGAACACTCCCGCCAAGGATATAAGAGCCGCCCAAAGAAGCTTACCATTAGTGTAGCTATTGGGACGAGCCAGCAAAAACAAAGGAACCATGATGGCCAGGCCCACTTCCATTACCCAGAACTGCAAGCTCAAAGGCCCTGATAACAGTACTTTAGCTCCCTCATAAGTACCTGGATTTACACCGTAAATACTGTTGCTCAGATACCAAAACTTGAAGAAACCGAAAGCCACTACAAAGTACAACAATAGCCGGCCTAACAAGGGTAGCAATGCTTCCCCGTTACCGCTTCCTAACGGTTTGGCCTTTTCCAGCATGGCGAAAGTGATGATGAGAATAGCCGCT
The DNA here is from genome assembly GCA_012520135.1 of Clostridia bacterium. Classification (GTDB taxonomy): domain Bacteria; phylum Bacillota; class DULZ01; order DULZ01; family DULZ01; genus JAAZDD01. The sequence goes on along the minus strand of JAAYOX010000017.1, from coordinate 24,055 downwards.
CCCGTCAACAGAGCTACGATAATAAAGTAGATAGGCATCGCCGCTCCCTGCCAGAAAGGCCTCGCCTGAGCGTTACCGAAAACAGAACCCAGGTTGCTTACTGCCAGTAAACCGGCCACTACGGTAATACGGCTGAAAGTTAGCACTTTTCGCTCATCATTTTTATAGATGCAGTAGACACAGAGGATCCTAAATCCTAAATAGACTGCATACAAGGTACCCATCCACCAAATGGCCGATGAGAAGTTAGGGGAAAAGATTAACCAAAACATATTTAAAGGTCTTCCCAATTCCAGGCCGATGGCACCAAAGCCCATCAACACGGAAATGATGGCCAGGTACAAAGCCCGCTTGGTCAGCGGTTTAAAAGCCTCGACCCCAAACACATACCATAAGGAAGCCATTAAAGTTAATCCTACACTGGCGGCAGCGAAGAAAAGGTAAGTGGCAATTAGAGAGCCCCAGGGCACCCCATCGGTAGTACCCAATACATCCTCACCGAAGAGCAGAATTGCTCCCGCTCCCACTGCACCCAGCAGCATCATTAACAGTGAAACTCTTTTCCATGTTACAGCAGAATCCATTTCCTCACCGCCCTCCTATCTTTTGACGTAATAGATTCTAGGTTGTGTCCCCCGTTCCGGTAGCAATTGATAGACACTCCCAGTGGCTAAAAGTTTGTTAATCTTGCTGTTGGGGTCTTCCAAATCCCCGAACACCCGCACTTCATTCATACAGGTAGACACACAAGGAGGTTGCTGCCCCTGGACTACATAATCGGCACAGAACCGGCACTTTTCCGGGACCATTTTTTCATGATCCAGAGTCCGTGCTCCGTAGGGACAGGCTACCATGCAATATTTACAACCGATGCATTTTTTATGGTCGATAAGCACTATTCCGTCAGACCGCTTATAAGTGGCCCCGGTGGGGCAGACATGGAGACAAGGAGGATTATCACAATGTTGGCATTGAACCGGGGTAATCTCCCATTTTACTTTGGGATAGGTGCCTTTCTCCCGGTGCTCCAGCCGGTTATAAGCGATTTCAGGGGGCAACTGCCACTGCATCTGACAGGCGATACGGCAAGCACCGCAACCGGTGCAGCGGCCTGCATCAATTAGCATTCCATATTTAGCCATTTAGTTTACCCCCTTTCTGACGGTTACAATTACTTCCTGACCCATCACACTGCCGGCAATAGGTTCCACTTGCATGGGCAGAAAATCATTATAGTTAACTCCTACACCGTAAGCCACTTCCGCCTTGGGAGAGAAACCGCCGTAAGCAGATGGGATCCAAATACAGTCGGGATGAAGGAGCTCCGTCACCTTTACTTGAACCTGTTTTTGAGCCAGGTCTGAAGCGATAGTAACTTTATCGCCATTTTTAATCCCTAATTGCTTTGCTCTCTGGCTGTTCATCCAAGCCCAGGTACCGTTATAGGTTTCGGAGATAGCCATTAAATAAGGATTGTTACTGGTTATATGGTGAGAATGCCAAGGCTGCTTCCCATGAATCAAACGAAATTCGTTATCCTTTTCCGGCATTACTTTGGGAGCAATCCAACGGGGAACACCGCTGAATCCGTTGGCCTTATACACACCCACTGAAAACTCCACTTTGCCGGAAGGTGTAGCCAAGCTTGGTTTGCCCAAAGCGGACATAGGAAATCCTGTTTTCACCGTGGCCGGGAACTCCAGGCAGCCTGCTTGTCTCAGTTCTTCCATGGTAATGCCCAAGGGAGCAACCATCGCCTCTGCTTCCTCTTCCACCGTGAAATCAAAATACTTACTTGCGCCAATCTCCTTGGCCAGCCCCTGCATTATTTCCAGCAAAGACCTGGTATCATGAACCGGTTCTACCACTTTAGCCCGGTAGGCAATCTGAGGACTTAAATGGGTAATATGTCCGTTGACATTAACCGGGGTCTCCATTCTCTCCAGGAAGAAACTCTCCGGCAAAATATAATGGGCCGTATGATAAGAAGTTTCATTCCAGTCAATGGGTATAGAGACTACCAATTCCGCATCTTTCATTTTTTTCTGATATTCCGGATCAGGACCGGTTCTTAACGGGTTATAGTGATAGATAAAAACGGCTTTGACTTTCCCTTCATCCACTAATTTGGGTACCAGTTGGGGAATGCCCCGTCCCGGCTCTACTGTAGCATAGGGACCTTCTTCACCGGCACCGTCTACTCTGGGTCCTTTTTCCTTTGCCGGGGGTACCGGTTTGTCCAGTTGCCCTAATTCCAAACTAGCCGCCGGTAACAATCCTCCGACCTTGAACATGTTACCCAGCAAAGCGTTAATGACCACATTGGCCTGAGCCTGCTGGACACTGTTTTGGTAATGAGCATTTAAACCGTGATAACCGGTTTCCAGGAAGGCTCTCGGTGCTTTGGCAGCCATTTCGCGGGCAATTTCACGAATCTTGTCCGCGGGAACGGAAGTAATCTTTTCCGCCCATTCGGGAGTGCAGTTTTTGTTGGCTTGCCAAAACTCATCAAAACCGGATACATACTGCCTGACGAACTGTACATCGTATAATTTCTCCGTAATCAGCACATGGGCTAAAGCGAGGAAGAAAGCTAGGTCAGTTCCGGGACGAATTGGAATCCACTCATCAGCTTGAATAGCTAACTCACAGTGCCGGGGATCCACAACCACCAGCTTTGCACCCCGCTCTTTGGCTTTGAGTACTTTATTCATGCCGTTGGGAATGATACCCCCGGCGAAGTTACGTCCTACAAACAACATGTAATCTGCATTTTCATGGTCCCCGTAAAGAGTGGTACCTACCATTTTGGGCCAAACATTAGTCTTGGAGGTAAAACAGGTAGCATAGTGGGTAATGTAATTGGGAGAACCGATATAGTCCAGCAAAATATCTGCGTACTGCTTGCCCCTGGTGCCATGCTCCATCCAGACTACTGAATTGCCGCCATGTTCATCAACAATTTTCATCAATTTCTGACCAATTTCCTGATAGGCCTGCTCCCAGGTAATAGGCTCGAACCGGTCCTCACCTACACGTTTCATGGGCTGGGTCACCCGGTGGGGATTATAGATATCAGCCACGGTACCGTGCCCCCTGGCACATAGTCTTCCTCTTGATTTTAAGTGAATAGGATGACCTTCCGCTTTCCATACCCGGCCGTTTTTCACATGAACAAACATACCGCACATATTGGAACATCCGTTACATAAAGTAGGAACTTTCTCAATCGAAGCCTCTTCAGCGGCCTCCAGAAACTTGTTCCGGTTTAAGTACACCGGCATCGAGCCGATAGCGCCGGTAGCAGCAGCCATTTTCAAAAACGTACGTCGGCTAAACTTGGGCATTGTTGATCCTCCTTCTTTCTGCTTTCTAAAACCCATTTTTAACTGCAACCTGAGCCGGCTGCTACGGACAACTCAGTCTTAACAGTGGGATATTCGTTCCAGCTTTCCATACCGTTAACCAGTACCGCCGCATCAAAGCCCAGTTCCTCCCAAGTGCTGGCAATTTCACGGCTTACACTACCGTCATAATCAATCAGGATAATTTTCTTATCTTTTGGGAGCCGCTGAATTATTTCGTCCTCTGAGATAACGCCGGCAGGAATTCTAATAGCACCCTCAATACTGGCCTCCAGAAAATCCTCCGTTTCGCGTACATCTACAAGAAAATATTCCGGATTCCCTTCCATCACTACCCACTTAAATACTTCCTCTGCCTGAAGGAACTCCACTCCGTTGGAACGGCTCTGCCGGGAAGCATCCGTAGTTTCCTCAACGGCATCCATTCCCTCATCTAAACCTACCGGCGGTGTAACTATTACCGCTGATTGGGTACAAGCAACAACCAGTAAACCGGCACATCCTACCAACAACATAGTCATCAGTTTTTTACCCAACTTCATCATCTTCACCCTCCATTTATTTGTAATTTTCGGAAAATGATTGTAAATACACTCACATGCTTAAGCGCCTCCCTGTGCTGGCTATTATATTTATATTAAGTGATTCGCTCAGTATACTTGTTTTCCTCCTATACTAAGTGTTATACTTATTATAATATTTTTTTATGGCACTATTAACAACCATTATGAATACCACCGGTAATTGGGATGCAGCATTGTAACACTACTGTTCTTCAACATTTCCGTGGAAATATGTTATAATAATGCAAGCATCCTCAGAAAAGGGGGACTGACATGATTTCCGGCGAAATGCTTAAAAACATCCGTGAAGCACACAACCTCAGTCAGGAAGAATTGGCCCAATTACTTAAATACCCTACCAGCTATATTGCTGATATTGAGGAAAACAAAAAACAAGCCAGTGCTAAATTTGTAGGGAAACTAATCGAACAGTTGGAACTGTCTGATGAGGGAATCTTTATAGACGATTGGGAAAGCGAACTGACCCTGCTTTTGGGAGACCAAATTCGCGCTTTGCGGGAGAGCAAGAATTTAAGTTTAGAAGCTTTAGGTGCTTTAACCGGTCTTTCTTCGTCTTATATCAGTGAAATAGAACGTAAACAGACTATCCCTTCCTTAACTACTTTGAGAAGAATTGCTAAAGCTTTCAATGTTCCGGTCAGTCTTTTCATTGGGAATAACCGGAAATGGTCTCTGGTTACGGAAAAGCTGGTGCGAGCACGGAAAACCCGGGGCCTGTCCCAAAAGGAATTGGCCAGTAAGGCCGGCGTCTCCGCGGGCTTGATTGGGCAGATGGAAACAGGGAAAGTATACCCTTCCCTGAAAACTATTGAAAAAATCGCTGATGCTTTAGGCGTATCCGTCTGTTCGCTAATTCTGGAGCAAGAAGAGGTGGAAGAAGTAATCGGGGCTTTAAGCCCTGAATTGAGAAGCCTTCTCTACCAGCCCCGGATTCAATCTCTCCTGGGCTCCATCTGCAGTATGGAAGAAGAAAAACTGAAGCTGGTATTTAATTTTATAGCCATGCTTAACAGTAACGGATTATAAATAAAACTTTGAGGGGGGTAGCTTTCCCCCTCAGACTGTTAGTAGGCACAATATGCAAACTATCAACAATTAGCTAACGGGCGTTAATCGTGGGTTTCAACAGTTGTCAAGGTTCAGTGGCAATCATCGATTTGTATGTCATACTTTGAGGTCTTGATTTTGACTCCATTTTAGTCCCTCGATTAATACCGATTAAGAAGCTGTTTTTTGCCAACAAGCAGCAGTCTGTTTGTTTTTGTGCAAAAGTGATAAAAGGAGTAGCCGAAAAGGGTTAAAATATGGGCGGTATTATTGCAAATATTCTAAATATTAGATACACTAGGATTACCAGTCCGTCTGTCGGCAATACTCTGGGCAAGAAGGAGGTTAATTAGTTGAGCAGGACCATCGGAGCTAAAGGACTGTTCGCCAAAAAGAAGATGGCAATGGCTAAAAGAATAGCCACTCGATGCCTTCAAGTATTGAATGAAACCAACGGGAACATTGAACAAGCGGAAGCTCGTTTGAGAGAGATCATAGACAATCATTTGAAAGATGCAGAACTCATTTACATAGTTGATGATAATTTGGTAGCAATAATTCACTCTAACCCCTTTGCCGAAGGGCGGAAACGAAAAGATCCCGTTTCCGTTCAAGGAGCTAAGGCTAAAGAACCCTTTTGTACCGTTACTACCAGGGAATCAAAAGAAGTGCTTTTGGATATAGCCATACCTTTGAAACTGTCCAACCATAAACAGTATACATTAAGGGTTGGCGTCCCTGTCATCCAGTCACGGCTGCAGTTACGTTTATTTTTACCGATTGGCCTAACCGCCCTCGCTTACGTAGCTGTCAATGTATGGCTGACCGGGTACAGTCCCTCTGTATTATGGACCACTGCCGCCTTTCTTGCAATATTGCTAATCTGGTCCCGTTGGTGTTATCAAGACATTATCAAATCCCTTCGTCCGGCCATTGATAACCTCCGCCGTACAAATCGAGGGGATTTTACCAAATTGGAGGAACCTTGTTACCTGGATGAAATAGGGCAGCTGGTCTTTGAAGTAAATAAAACCATTTTAGGGGTAAAGCAAGTAATCACCAATAATATCATAGGCATGAAAACGGTAACAGAAGCCACGAATCACCAGTTAGACGCCACCAACCAGTTATCCCAGGCAGCGGAAGAAATAGCAGAAACCGTGGAAAATATAACATTCAGTGCCGGTCAACAGACAGAAATCAGCCAGGCATCGGCCGAAAATGCCATCGCTATCTCCCGGCGAATTGACGAAACAATGAAAAACCTGACTGAAACCGTTGCTCTGTCCAAACAATCGGATCTGGCTGTGGAAAAGGGAATTGCTTCCATGGAAGCTGCCATTAAGCAAATGGAGGCTATTGTAGCCACTATGAACAGCTCCGAAAAAGCGGTATCTGAATTAAGGAAAAGATCCGATCAGGTGGTACATATCATCAATGTGATAACGGGTATAGCAGAACAAACTAATCTGTTGGCCCTTAATGCAGCCATTGAAGCGGCCCGGGCCGGAGAACATGGGAAAGGCTTTGAAGTGGTAGCTGAAGAAGTAAGAAAACTGTCCGATGAATCCAGCCGGTCGGCGACAGAGATAATGAAAGTACTGACCGAGATACAGAATGGCATCGAGGAAGTAGGTAAATTTACCGCCAATATCAGTGAAATGGCAAGTAATACGGGGCAGGTCATTACAGAAACCAGTGCAGAAATCAATACAACAATGGATATGCTTAATAAAGCCTACCGGCAAATTGCCCACAGTGCCCAAGATGTACAGGTAGCCAATGAAACGGCGAAAAAGGTGGCTCAGGATCAAAATGCCTTGCTGGAGGCTTCTCAGGAAATTACCACCAGCATCGAAAAAGTAGCAGCTTCAGCCCAAGAACAGTCCTCCATGGCCCAGGAGGTTACTTCCAAGGCAGCCATGCTGAATGAAACTGCCGATAATTTGCTCCGTTACATGGGGCAATTGAAATTATAAAACCTAGAGGTCTCCTAAAACAGGGGACCTCTGCTTGTTAATAATGTACTATTTTTGTTAAACCGCTTTAGGCTGGTAATGTTTGCTTCGCTAATTGTCAACAAACTGAGGTCCGGAAAATACCGTGCTTTGCAGACTGTCGACACAAGACTAATCGGTGTTAATCGAAGGGCTGAATTGGAGCCAAAATCAAAAGAGCGATTTCGGAGGCATCCGATGGCGACTGAGCTCATCTCCAAACCGGGCTCCTCTGAAGCCCACGATTAACACCGGTTAGCCGTTGTTTGGCAACAAGCGGAGATATCAAAAAGCAGGGGTTCTTTTTATTTTCGATAGATTAGATGTTCAAACAGAAACACCGCCAGGGTGCCCATGACAAAACCGTTAGTCAAAATGGGTCTGAGGAGCAGCGGAAGCTGGGCAACCACCTCTTGGGGCAAAAATACTACCACAATACTTAAAATAACCGGCAAACCCACCACCAAGCCGTCCTCAACCCTACTTACGGCATTGGCGTTTTGGGCCATCAACAGCCCTGAGGAAATCTGGGCGGAGGCTATATACATCATAATAGCAGCCACTACCGGCAACGGAATACTGCTGAGCAGGCCAATTATCGACGGGGAGCAACCTATCAGCAGCAGCGCCGCCGCAGTAGGCAGCAGAGCAAAGCGGGAGGCACAGCCCGAAGCAAGCACTACCCCTGAACTTAAAGAAAAATTTACTTGCCCGATTACTCCCAGGAAACCGGAGAGTACATTCCCCAATCCGGTAATGGCCAGACCTCTGGTCGCCCTCTTGCCCATTTCATCAGCCTCCGTTAATGCTCCGACCGCCTGGATAGAACCTAAATCATTGATCGATAATGCCAGCATACAAACCAGAAAAGAGAACATCACTCCGATATTAGGAAGTGTGACCATCCAGGGTTCCCCAAAAGGCGAAGCGAAAGCAGGTAAAACCTCCATTCCCCTTTCTAAACCAAAAACGGCAAAATAGGCGAAGCTGCCAAGTAGGGCGGCCCAAACACTGATAGTAGACCTCCAAATCCCTTTTAACATCCCATGTGCTATAAAAAGGAGAAAAACAAGGGACAGAGCAAAAATATAGTTTTTAGCCGGATTGAGGGTACCGGCGGGTACCATTAATCTGATAATGGTAGGTGTCAAGGTAACCGCTACCAGTAACAAGATAGTAACAACCACCCTGGGGGTAAATAGCTTTTTTACCGAATCAAACAGACCGGTTACCGCCAATAGGGTCAATAAAGCACCGTTAATGATAATGGCTCCGTTGATGGCACCCATGCCCGCTTCCAAACCGGCCAGAATTCCGATTAGGAGAACGGTAGCAGGACCCGTTAACAATGGCAATCTATGGCCCCAAAGTATCTGGATCCCCATTGTCAGACCGGTAACCAGAAACAGCTTCTGCAAATAATAAATGACTAATTCCGGTTTAGCAAAGGTCACTGCTAAAGTCTTGCCTAGGATAATGGTAATGGGCACACTGACGGCCAACCATTGTACCCCATACAATAATGCAGGCAGGACACCAAGCCTTTCATTAACACCATATTTAAATTTCATACCCTCTGTCTCCCCTCACCCTTACTCTGAATTACCCCATACAATCACAGATTGATTAAAAGCCCGGCAGTTGCTTCTGCCGGGCTTGCACATTCTGATTAAAATTGCAACTTATTTTTTAATAACGTATCTAAAGTCGGCTCTCCAATTTCCTGGAGTTCATAGCGAACCCGAACGGAAGGCTGCTTAATGTCGATTACCCTTCTCAAATCAATGGGGGTTCCGATCACCACAACTTCGGCATCGACGTTTGCAATGGTAGCTTCCAATTCTGCCAGCTGAGTTTTGCTGTAACCCATGGCCGGCAGGATATATGATAAATGAGAGTACTTGGCGAATGTATCTAAAATACTGCCGACTGCGTAAGGTCTGGGATCGATTAACTCCGCAGCACCGTACTTACGTGCCCCGATAGCTCCGGCTCCATAAGGCATATTGCCGTGAGTCAAGGTAGGGCCGTCTTCCACCACTAACACCCGCTTACCCCTGATAATCTCACTGTCGGCAATGAAGATAGGCGAAGCAGCATCTACAATCACAGCTTCCGGATTAGCCCGGCGGATATTGGCGCGAACTTGTTCCACATTTTCCGGGGAACTGGTTTCCACCTTATTGATAATTACTATGTCCGCCATCTTTAAATTAGTAGCCCCGGGGTGGTAGGAAAGCTCATCGCCCGGCCGGTGGGGGTCAACCAGGGTAATCATTACATCCGGTTGATAAAAGGGAAAATCATTGTTACCTCCGTCCCACAAAATCACATCGGCTTCTTTCTCAGCCTCATTGAGAATGGCCTGGTAATCTACACCTGCATATACTACGAAACCCTGATCAATATGAGGTTCGTACTCTTCTCTTTCTTCAATGGTACATTCATGTTTATCCAAATCCTCATAGGCGGCAAAACGCTGGCACGCCTGAGCCGCCAAATCGCCATAGGGCATAGGGTGCCTAACTACTACAACTCTTTTACCCAGTTCCTGCAATATAGCGGCAATCCTCCGGGTAGTCTGGCTTTTGCCTACTCCCGTGCGAACGGCACACACCGCCACCACCGGCACCTTGCTCTTCAACATGGTGGTTTTGGGGCCCATTAAACGAAAATCAGCGCCGGCAGCCATTACCCGGGCTGCCTTCTCCATCACGTCTTGATGGGAAACATCACTGTAGGCAAAGATAACTTGATCTATTTGATGCTCCCGGATGAGTGCTTCCAATTCCGATTCGTCATAAATGGGAATCCCGTCCGGATACAATTCTCCTGCTAAAGCAGCCGGGTACTTTCTGCCGTGTATGTCCGGGATCTGGGTGGCGGTAAATGCCACCACTTCATAATTTTGATTGTCCTTAAAATAAGTATTGAAATTATGAAAATCCCTGCCCGCTGCACCCATAATCAGTACTTTTTGTTTCATCTTAAAGCCCTTCCTTCGTTATTAAGATTTTCCTGCTCTAAAATTATTATTGCGCTGTTCTAATTATATATTTCCCTTTTTAGGAAAGCAATCCATGATCGGAAAACCATAAAGATCCTTTTAAACAAAAGAGACAATATCTCTCAGACTGTCGACCAAGGCTAACCGGTGTTAATCGAAAGGCCGGATTCCAAGCTCCTCTGAAGCCCCCGATTAACACCGATTAACCACCCATGCCGCTTGCGCGGTATCAACAGAAGAACGATAATTCAATAAAAAACGCCAAAGGTGACAGTGCAAAAGCTGTATACCTTTGGCAAGTAACAAAGTTCTCAGTTGCAATTACCTGGGAGAACAACAGTTCCTCTTGCAACAGCGGCAACTTTTAAAGCTTCATTCCGGTTTCACTATTTAATAATCCTAACCATTACCACTCCTTGGATCCCTTTGATCTTTGCAGTGATCTCAGGGCTTAAGGGGGTTTCCACATCGATCATGGTATAAGCCCACTGCCCCTTGCTCTTGTTGGTCAAGTTGGCAATATTATAATTATCCTGCCCTAATACTGCGGTAAGCTGCCCCAGCATATTGGGAATATTGCGGTGGTGGACGGCAATCCGTCCAGGGTGGTTACATACCCCCATCTGGCAATCAGGATAGTTAACCGAATTTTTAATATTGCCGTTTTCCAGGTAATCCATCAGTTGCTGTACCGCCATGACGGCACAGTTTTCTTCGGATTCAACGGTGGAAGCTCCCAAATGGGGAATGGCAATCACCCAGTCAACTCCTGCAACCTTGGGATTGGGAAAGTCGGTGACGTAGCAGCCCACTTTACCCCGGCCCAGGGCTTCAATCATATGATCTTCATTAACCAGCAGATCCCGGGCAAAGTTTAGTATTTTTACTCCGGCTTTCATCTGAGCAAAGGCTTCACTGTTGAGCATCCCTTTGGTACCCTCAGTCAACGGAGTGTGAAGGGAAATAAAATCGCATTCACGATAAATCTCTTCCAAACTGGTACTGTGTTTAATGTGCTTGGATAATCTCCATGCCCCGTCCACGGAAATATAAGGATCATAACCATAGACTTCCATATCCAGTTTAATACCTATATTGGCCACCAACAACCCCACGGCACCCAGGCCGATGACACCTAATTTCTTGCCTTTTATTTCAGAACCGGAAAATTGCCCTTTGTGTTTCTCCACCATAGTGGCCAGTTCGGGATGATCAGCATTGGCCCTAACCCAATTAATCCCGCCCACAATATCCCTGGAGGCCAGCAGCAGGGCAGCAATTACCAGCTCTTTGACTCCGTTGGCGTTGGCTCCGGGTGTATTGAACACTACGATTCCTTTTTCCGCACATTTGTCCAAGGGAATATTATTGACCCCGGCTCCGGCACGGGCAATAGCCTCAAGCCGGGGCGGCAATTCCAACGAATGCATATCGGCACTGCGCACCAGTACCCCATTGGCCTCCGCAAAATCATCTGTTAATTGATATTCATCAGTCAGCAAATCCAGCCCCACCTGAGCAATAGGATTTAAGCAATTCATTTTGAACATGCTTCACCAGCTCCTTCTTTGAAAATCACTTTATGCATCTCCGGTATTATCATGGAGCCTTAAGATCCTTTGCCGGCAATTTTGGAGAAATCAGCTACTTGGCGAGCCAGCTCTACAACATTGTAAAGGAGTGCCAGCCGGTTTCTTTTGATGCTTTCATCTTCAACCATCACCATCACCTGTTCAAAGAAACGGTCGATGGGTTCCCTCAAAGTGGCCAGCACTTCCAGAATACCGGCATAGTTGCCTGCAGCCAGGTGTTTTTCCGCCAGTCGTTTCACCGTCCGGATGTTTTGGTGGAGTTCCTGCTCCGCGGGATCCTGCAGGAATGAGGTATCTATCTCACCGTCTCCGGCGTTTTTCGCCAGGTTAAAGGCTCTGGTAAAGGCCGTATTCAATGCTTCAAAAGTATCTTTCTCCATGAAACCGGCTAAAGCCTCGGCCCTTTTCAAGGCGTCGAAGGGATAGTCGGCCCTTACTGCCAGTACTGCGTTAACCAGATCATGGGAGTATCCCTTGTCATCATGGAGAATATTTTCCAGCCTTTGCTTATAGAAGGCCAGTATGGTCTCCAAAATCTCCTCATGGTTACTGTGGGCTAGTTTCTCTTCATATAACTTAATAGAAGCCAATGTTAATTCCCTGAGAGACACGGGCAACCCGTGGTCCAATATTATATGGGTAACACCTAAAGCCTGCCGTCTCAGGGCATAGGGATCCTGAGAACCGGTGGGAATCAAGCCCGCCAGGAAACAACCGGTAATAGTATCTACTTTGTCGGCAATACTGACCGCAATACCCGTTTTCCCGGTAGGAACTGCGTCTCCGGAAAAACGTGGCTGGTAATGTTCCCGGATACCGTCGGCCACCTCTTGACCTTCTGCTGCCAGGGCGTAATAGCCTCCCATGATTCCCTGGAGTTCCGGGAATTCATAGACCATATTGGTCACCAGATCGGCTTTTGCCAAATAGGCAGTCCTTTGGACCCGGACTGCGGTTTCCGCCGGCCAACCCAATTCCTGAGCCAGCATTACCGCCAATTTCTGCACCCGAAGTGTCTTCTCCCAAAGGGTACCCAGTTTTTCCTGGAAGACTATATCCTTAAGCCTTTCCACTTTATTCTCCAAAGGCTCCTTGAGATCTTCCTGATAGAAGAAATGAGCGTCGGCCAACCGGGCCTTTAATACTTTTTCATTGCCTTCCCGCACCAGTTCCAGGCCATGGGCGTCGCCGTTTCTAACAGCCACAAATCTGGGCAGCAGTTTCCCGGCATGATCCCTAACGGGAAAATAGCGCTGGTGTTCTTTCATGGGGGTAATCACTACTTCTTCAGGGAGTTCCAGGTACTCAGGAGGGAAGCTCCCTACAAAAGCAGTAGGATACTCCAGCAGTTGAGTTACTTCCTCCAGAAGTTCCCGGTCAACCTCTACCTTTCCATTTTCTTGTTGGCCCAGAACTTCTACTTGCTCTAAGATCAACTGTTTCCGGCGGTCCTGATCAACGATCACGTATGCCTGTTCAAGAGCCCGGAAATAATCAGCCGCTGCGGACAAAGAAATGGCTTCCGGAGCTAAAAAGCGATGGCCGTAGGTGATGCGATCAGCGTTGATCCCTTCTAAAGAAAAGGGGACAACTTCCTCTCCCAATAAAGCCACCAGCCAATGAATAGGGCGGGCAAAACGGAATTCTTTATCAGCCCAGCGCATAGGTTTGGGAAAACTCAGCTGCTTAATAAAGCCCGGCAATAAATCCGGTAGTATTGCCAATGCAGGTTGGCTTTCTTCCCGGACGGTTGCAAAAACATACTCCCCATTGCCAACGGTTTTGACCACCAGGTCTTCCACGGCAACACCTTGGCCCCTGGCAAACCCTTGGGCAGCTTTGGTAGGATTACCGCCGGCATCAAAAGCCGCCTTTTTGGCGGGGCCTTTTACTTCTTTGACTGATTCAGCTTGTTTTTCCGCCAGCCCGGTTACATATAAACAGAGTCGCCGGGGCGTACCGTAGGTGGCCACTGCCTCATATTCCAGGCGAGCCTCCTTTAAGCCGGTCTCCGCCAGTTCCTTTAATTGGCTTAGGGCCGGGCTCATAAACCGGGCAGGAATTTCTTCAGTACCGATCTCCAATAGCAAATCTCGGGTCATCATTGCCCCTCCTTTACATCCATGGCATCTTTATCTCCCGTATTCTCCCTGCCACCTGCTCCCCGGCCTAGGGGCGGCAAACCTAATCGCTGCCGGGTCGCCTCATCTTTCAGTAAAGGATACCCTAATTGCTCCCGTTCTTTTAAGTAACCCTGAGCCGACAACCGGGCCAAATGGCGCACCCGCCCGATATAGCCGGTTCTTTCGGTAACACTGATGGCTCCCCGGGCATCTAAAAGGTTAAAGGTATGGGAACATTTCAAGGCATAGTCATAAGCGGGTTGACTCAAACCTTCTTCAATGACCCTGAGACATTCCTTTTCATACATGTCGAAGGCTTGGAACAGCATTGCCGTATCGGCAACTTCGAAGTTATACCGGGAATAATCGTATTCCAGGTGTTTGAATACATCCCCATAAGTGAGATCATCTACCCAAAGGATATCAAAAACACTGTTTACTTTTTGAATAAACATGGCCAGCCGCTCAATTCCATAGGTGATTTCCGCCGACACAGGATGGCAGTCGATACCCCCGCACTGCTGGAAGTAAGTAAACTGGGTGATTTCCATACCGTCCAGCCAAACTTCCCAGCCAAGACCCCAAGCCCCCAGGGTAGGCGATTCCCAGTTGTCCTCCACGAAACGAATATCATGCTCCAAGGGATCAATTCCCAATGCCCGGAGGCTATCCAGGTACATTTCCTGCACATTGGCAGGAGAAGGCTTTAGGATAACCTGATATTGGAAATAGTGCTGAAGCCGGTTAGGGTTTTCCCCATACCTGCCGTCGGTAGGACGGCGGGATGGCTCCACATAGGCACAGTTCCAGGGTTCCGGCCCCAGTGCCTTTAAAAAGGTATTGGGGTTCATGGTGCCGGCCCCCACCTCAATGTCATAGGGTTGTGTGACCACACAACCTCTCTCACTCCAGAACCGGTTAAGACTCATAATTAAATCCTGAAAATTCATAGACAACCTCCTCCAAATAATAAAACTCCCGTCTCCGGACATTGTCCAGGGACGGGAGTTATTCCCGCGGTTCCACCCTGTTTGGTCATTAAGGACCCTCTTAATTGACGGGGTTTTACTCAGGCTAAAAGCCCTTTCCTCCCCAGGCTTCGGAACGCCTTCACCGCTTCTGCTGACCGGGCTTCCACCCTTCCCCGGTTCTCTATCCAGCACTGCCGCAGCTACTACTCTCCTGCATTGCCTAAGTCTACGCTAATTAATGGTATTAATTTAACAAATTACGGTTATTTTGTCAACTGATAAAGATAAATTCATCTTCAGGTTCCTCATCCCCGCTGACTATTTCCAGATGACAGCCATTAAGAATAGCCGCTGCAGTACCGATACCTGCCACCATGGTCAATTCGTCACTGGCCATAATGGCAACCAGACCGGCTAAACCTAAAGAAACCGGCAGGGTCATTAGTGTCTCCCCGTTCCTTTTAATTTTGACTCTGGTTTTATGTGTCCGGTGGGCCACTCCCTTAATACCGGCCCATATTTTTTCACCTGTAAGAGCGCACTCTAATGGACTGTTTTCTTGTTCCAAATGAATTAAGGCCGCAACTACATCCCCATTTGACCGGGCCAAGGCTTCCCTGGCCGTCTCATAGGTTACTTCCATCCTTTCTCGAATTAGATCTATTTTTTTGAGTTCATCCATGGCATCCCACCCCTTTGGTTTTAGTTTTCCTTGGTGGGATTAGTTTTATCCTCTTCCAGCAGGCTTAGATGTTTCAGAAACTCCACGGACTTTAAACGCCTTTCCAGTTGATATTGTAGGTAGTAACGTAAACACAGAAACAACCGTTTCCTAACTGTTGGAGAAACTTTTAACCGGGGTAACAAACGGGCCTCCATCGCTGCCAGCCGCCGCCACACAGCCAGTTCGCCCCCCTCCATAGGGTATCCCTGGGGTTCCGGGGAAGAGCAATCACCACATAGGATTCCGCCCATGGAAGCACTTAAACTCGTTCTTGTTCCTTCTCCAATTTCTTGATGGCAGGAGATACACTTATGGAGTACCGGCTGGTATCCTAACAAAGGCAGCAAACGAACCGTAAAAAAAAGAGCCCCTATTTCCGGTTCCTCCAAGGCAGCAATTAAATGCAGAGCTGCGAGGAACTCCGCATAAACCCTTACCTGGGGCTGCCTTTCGGGAACCATGGCATCCAGAAGCTCAATCGTATAAACGGCATAAGCCCACCGGTGAAGATCCTCCCGGAGAGCTATAAACATTTCCTTAGTTTCACATTGAGTAATGGTATCTATACTTTTACCTTGGTACAGGACTAAATCCACATATGTTAGCTGTTGGGTTGCACCCCTAAGTTTGCTGCGGCTGCGGCGAACTCCTTTGGCAACGGCACTTATTTTGCCGTAGTCTTTGGTGTAAATGGTCAAAATCCGGTCGGCTTCCTTGAGATTATAACTTTTTAGAATAATGCCTTCAGTTTTATAAATACCCAAATGACATTCCGCCCCCTTTTTGGGGGGTTCCATCAGGATAGCTCCAATACTCCCCCATTGGTTCTTCCATCCTGGGTTCTTTCTCTCCTTATACAATCCAGGTATAGTAAATAAGCATCTATATTACCTGTAACTGCAAATAAGCCCCACACTACATCACTTTGTTTCATGGGTTCCTCCCATCCTTTCGGTATAGTTATGGTCTCTAGGATTAGATTACACCCAAACAAGAACCCGTATACTGTCAAGATAATGGCAATACTACACCAAATATGCAATCAGAGCTGAAGCCAATGATGAATAGATTAGCAAACCGGTAATATCAATCGAGGTAGAAATAAAAGGTGCAGACGCTACCGCCGGATCGATTCCCACCCGGCGAAAAACCAGGGGTACCAATGTTCCCATAGTAGTAGCGGTTACCATATTCCCTATCAAAGCCAAGCCTACTACCAATCCCAAAATCCAGTTGCCATACATAATAAATGCCACACTACCGACTATCATCCCACAAACGGCACCGATAATCAATCCGGAAAGGCATTCTTTAGCTACCGTCAGCCAGGCTTCCTTGCCTTCAATCAAACCCATGGCCAATCCTCTTACGGTCAGGGTAGAGGACTGGGTCCCTACGTTCCCCCCCATACCGGTCAGCAAGGGAACGAAAAAAGCTAAGGCTACCATCTGATTTAGTTCATCTTCTAAACCACGAAGGACCGACCCGGCAACCATTCCTCCCAGCAGGGTAACTAAAAGCCAGGGCAGTCTTGACCGGACTGACACACTTAGCCGGCCAAGTAAAGGTAGCCCGGATTCCACTTCGCTGGTACCGGCCAAAAGGAAAATGTCCTCCGTTGCCTCTTCATGAATAACATCGATTACATCGTCTACCGTAACAATACCGACCAGTGAGCCCTCCTCATCCACTACCGGAATAGCCAGCAAACCGTACTTAGAAACTACTCTGGCCACTTCTTCCTGGTCCATGTTAACAGGAACACTAATTACCTTATCCTGCATTATGGTCCTAATGGGCTCCTGGGGATTAGCTACAATCAATTCTCTTAAGGAAATAACCCCTACCAGTTGGTTTTTGACATTGATTACATAAACGTAATAGACAGTCTCCGCATCAGGAGCATTCTCCCGTAGCACCTCAATAGCTTTACCTGCCGTAATGGTTTCCAGAATAGCCACGTATTCGGTGGTCATAATGCCGCCGGCGGTATCCTCAGGATAGGTAAGCAATTCCTTCAGATCTTCGGCTTCATCAGCTTCCATTAGGTCCAGTAATTCATCTTTGACGTTTTCCGACACTTCACCTAGAAAGTCGGCAGCATCGTCTAAAGACATTTCATCAAGAATAGCGGCAATCCGCTCAGGACCTAAAGCGTCCAGCAGGGAATTAACCGATTTGGTTTTCAAATTACGAAGAACCAAAGCAGCTGTTTCCCCATCCAGGCGAATGAAAACCCGGGCCATGTCAATAGCATTCAATTCCTCCAAGGCCTCGGCAATATCCGCCGGGTGCCGGTCTCTATGCTCCTTAAGCCAGCTTTCCAACTCCGGGGTGAGTTTTAATATTTCTTTTAATTTAAAAGGCAATGGCAACGCTCCCTTCCTCCTAGGAGCGATCCATCAAAAAACCGCTCCCAGGCATCGTGATTTTGTTGTTATGCAAAGTACTTCGCCAAGGAACGGATTCCATACTATCCTTTCACCTCCGTCTTATTATTCCCCACACAAGTAGCGTCTTAAGCTAAACTTAAGACGCTTTTAATTAAAATCTATCAACTTTTAACCCCAATGTCAATCTCCTTTAGTCCTTTCGGGGATCATATCCTAAAGCTCTTAACTCCCCTTCCCGTCGACGCCAGTCGGGTTTCACTTTCACCCGGAGGTCAAGAAAGATTTTACTGCCCAAGAGTTTTTCGATCTCTACCCGGCTTCGCTGCCCTATTTCTTTCAGCATCTTCCCGCCTTTCCCGATGACTATCCCTTTTTGAGAATCCCGCTCCAAATAAATGACCGCTCCCACATAGACTGTATCTTCCGAACGCCGGATCAGGTCTTGGATTTGAACTGCCACCGCATGGGGGATCTCTTCCCTGGTCAGGTGAAGTACTTTCTCTCTGATGATTTCCGCCATCACAAACTGCTCCGGTTGGTCGGTAATCATCCCTTCCGGATAGTATTGAGGACCCTCCGGCAGATATTGCTTAAGGATTGCCGGCAGGCGGTCCAAGTTTTCTCCGGTCACGGCGGAAACGGGAATAATCTCCTTAAAAGTAAACCGCCGGCTCATTGCTTGAATTAAAGGCAGTAATTCTTCTTTGGGAATTAAATCAATTTTATTAATGACTAAAAACACCGGCGTATTCACTTCGCTGAGAAGTTGTAAAATGAATTCCTCCCCGCCCCCAAACTCCTGGGTAGCATCATAAACATAGAGCACCCCGTCTACTTCCGACAGGGAGTTCCTGGCTACCTGAACCATATATTCCCCCAGTTTATGTTTCGGTTTGTGAATACCGGGAGTGTCCATAAAGATAATTTGGCAATCGGGGTCTGTATATACACCCTGGATTTTGTTTCTGGTAGTCTGGGGTTTATCAGACATAATTGCTATCTTTTGTCCTACCAGCTTATTCAGCAAAGTAGATTTGCCTACGTTAGGTCTGCCGATAATAGCAAAAAAACCGGAACGGAAGTCAGTCAACAGTGTCACCTCGAGTTTTTATCAGTTTTTAAGGAAAAGGCCCCCGGCAGTAGCTCCGCTACCTTGGCAACCACATAATCACCTTTCCCGTTGCCCATGATTACTTCCCCATCAGGGCTGAATTCAGCCAGCACCTGGCGGCATGCTCCACAGGGACTCACCGGCTCCCCGGTAGGAGCAAAAACAGCGATGGCCTTAAATTCCCGAAAACCTGCCGACACTGCTTTGGTCACCGCCACTCTTTCCGCACAAATGGTCAGTCCGTAGGAGGCGTTTTCTACATTACAACCGGTAAAGACTTCCCCCGAAGCAGTCAAAAGAGCCGCTCCCACGGGAAATTGGGAGTAAGGGGCGTAGGCCATAGCGCTGGCCTTTTTTGCTTCTTCCAACAAATCCAGATAATTCATTTCGTCCCTCCATCAACATTAGTAATGACAGAGTACTCTATTTAGGAACGGTTGCAGATTCAGGTCCTTTATCAGGCGCCGGTGGAGTAATAACACCACCGGAAATAATCATCTTAATGCCGTCTTCTACCGGCATATCCAAATAGATCAAATCTTCTTCCGGTACCATCAGTAAAAAACCGGAAGTTGGATTAGGAGTAGTAGGCAGAAAAATATTGATGACTGTTTCCGAAGTCTTTTCCTGTACTTCTCCCTTGCTGGTACCTGTCACAAATGCTAATGCATAAATACCTTTCCGGGGATACTCTAACATAACCACTCGCTGAAAAGCATTTTGCTCCTCCCGGGAAAAGGCCTCCAAGATCTGTTTCACGGTACGATAGATCACGCCGGCAACAGGCATCCTACTGATTAAATTGTCCCCGTATGCCAATAATTTTCTGCCTAACACATTGGTAGTAATTAAGCCTACCAGGAACACCAGTATTATCGTCGTCAAAAAACCAAGGCCTTTAATCCGGTTACCGGTGAACAAGGCCACAAAATCCCCGGCAAAATTATCTGCTACGTTGAAAAGCCAATTAAGGGTAAAAATAGTAGCCGCCAAAGGAAGTATGGCAAAAATCCCTGTAATAAAGTATGTTTTTATTTTACCCAATCTCAGTAAACCCCCGTTATCCCAAGTTTATCTTAACCCCAAATCTTACTGCCGAAAATAATAATACCAACAATAACAGCATTAACCGCAGCCAGCAGCACTCCCCCTGCGGCCACGTCTTTCGCCGTTTTCGCCAGGGGATGATAGCGACCGCCGGCAGCCAAATCCACCGCCTTCTCCACGGCGGTATTAACTAATTCAGCCACCAGCACCAAAAAAACTGTCAAAGAAAGAATAGCCCACTCCAACAGGCTCAGCTTAAAGACAAAGCCCAGCACTGTTACCAACATTGCCGCCACCAGGTGGATTCTGAAGTTACGTTCTCCCTTAATAGCAGCCACTAAGCCGCTGATGGCAAAGGCGAAGGATTTCAGCATCTCTATCTCACTAATCCCACTAAAGCAAGAATTCCCTCAACCTTATCCTCCATCAAGGCCTCTTCTTCCGGCTCCAGATGATCATACCCCAGCAGATGATAAAAGCCGTGGGCCACTAAGAAACCTAATTCTCGCTCCAATGAGTGGCCGTATTCTTCCGCCTGAACCTTAGCTCTCTCCAAGGATATAATAATGTCTCCCAAAACATCTTCCTCTGATGGATCAATATCGTAGTCAGGCTCATCCGGGTCATCCTCCCGGTAGGCAAAGGACAGAACATCCGTCGGACGGTCAACATTACGATAATCCCGGTTTAATTCCCGGATTGTTTCATCATCTACCAAAGCCACCGACACCTCCAGTTGAGGATCAACCTGTTCTTCCTCAATACCGGTATTCAACACCCTATTGATAATATTTTCCAGTTCCGGGGATAAACAAACCTTATCCTGTCGGTTGCTTATGGAGATTGGCATCCTTCTTCCTCCTTTCAATCTCTTTCAGCACATTATCGGGATATTCAATGCGGGAATGGAAAAAGCCGCTCAATACTTTGACGAAAGCCTGGGTGATCACATCCAGCTCTTTAAAGGTCAGATCACATTCTTCCAACTGCCCGTCTTCCAGCTTTTCCCTAATCACTTTCCGCACTGTTCCTTCAATCCGTCCCGGATTTGACTTTTGGACTGAGCGAACTGCCGCTTCCACGGAATCAGCCAGCATTACAATCGCCGCTTCTTTACTCTGGGGCTTTGGCCCGTCATAGCGAAAATCATCTTCGGATACAGGGTCATCCCTGCCATTTTTAGCCTGGGCAACCGCTTTATTATAGAAAAACGAAACCAGTGTAGATCCGTGATGTTGGGCGATAATATCCTTCACTACCTCCGGCAACCCATATTCTTTGGCTAATTCCAGACCGTCCTTCACATGAGACAGGATGATCAGGTTGCTCAACGTAGGTGCCAACTTGTCATGGGGGTTTTCGGCGGTTAGCTGGTTTTCAATAAAGAAATAAGGTCTTTTCAATTTCCCCACATCATGATAATAAGAACCAACGCGAGCCAGGAGAGAATCAGCCCGTACCGCATCGGCAGCTGCTTCTGCCAGATTGCCCACCAGAATACTGTGATGATAAGACCCCGGAGCTTCCAACAGCATGCGCTTCAGCAAAGGCTGGTTGGGATTGGATAATTCCAACAGCTTAAGGGAAGTAGTGATGCGGAAAGTAGTCTCCAGAAAAGGTAATGAACCTATCGTAAAAATAGAAGACAAGACTCCGTTAAATACTGCCAGGGGCATAGCAACGGAAAACATGGTCAAATTATAATTTAGCAGCAAACCTAAAGCCAAAATTGTAAGTACGTTGGCCGATATAATGTAAAGACTGGCCTTGGCCAGGTCTGTCCTTGAACTAAGACGAGACACACTGTAAACTCCGGTAACTGAACTAATAAAGGCACAGATGGCATATTCCAGTTGATTACCGTTAATGATCCCGGTAAAAATAGCGAAAACAGCGGCTAAAAACAGGGCCAGCTTAGGCTCAAACAAAACGGCAACCAACATGGTAACGCCGGCCAGTGGAACCAGATAGCCCACCAACTGTACCACTTCCGCACTGCCCCCAATGTTGATGGCGTTGATCCCCCTGATCAAGCCAAATCCGATTACCACCAACATTCCCAACAGAATAAAATGCTCGTTAACCATCAATACCTGACGCCGGTACTGGTATAAAAAGAACAGTAATAATACAAATGCAATAAGTAATACCAAAGCCAGTCCAATCAAGCTGGTATAGGAAGAACGGGTACGGAGCAATCCCAGCTTTTGTAACACCTCGATATCTGCTGCCGTAACTACATCGCCCATACCCACAATCTTTTCATTCTGCCTGATGCGTACCTGAACGGGAATCACATCATCCCTAGCCTGCTGCCGCTCCCGGGCGGTCAATACATGATCGATAAAAAAGTTGGGCTTAAGCTCCAACCGTTCAATGATTGCCACCGCCACTTGCCTGAGCTCAACAGGGATTTCCTCAGTCTCCACTGCCTGTTGGATCAACAACTGCCTTGTTTCACCTAAAGCACTTTGCTGAACTCCCGTGCTAAAAGAATTGCGCAGCAGTTGTAGAACCCTCTGCTCCGTTAAGTCGAGCTTTTCCATTTCAGTCCTAATTACAAATCGCAAGGTTTCCTCCGGCACCCCCAGGCCCAGTTCCTGAAGGCGAAAGACCTTTTCTCTCTCCTCCACTGTTCTTTCCCCTGTTGTTTCTTCTGCCTGGATGTCCGCCTGCTGTCCTAAGCTTTTGATTCCTCTTATCTCACTGAAAATATGGCGAACATCTCCTTCCAGTGCCGGCAACACATCGGTATCCAGTTTATAAGAAGGCCTGACAGCACGGGCCGCTTCTTCCCTGGCCGCTTCTGTCAGTACCTCACTTTCGAAGACAATCCCCTGGGAGGCAAATATGTCTCTGGGGCTAGGCTGGTCTTCCCGGATGTCGATCTCTTTGGGCATAAAACTTATGCCTAAAATAATCAAAGATACAAAATAAAAAATCACACCCCCAAGAATCAAGCGGGCGTTAAGACTACTTAATACTTTTTGAAACAGTGAACCAAACTGTTCTTTCAACAATTTTCCCATGGGGCTTCCCCCTCTCAATGCCTCAAACCACTGCTATTCTAATCCCCCATGTTGTCAAAGACTTCGTAAGCTTTGATGATTTCCTGAACTAAGGGGTGTCGGACTACATCCGCATCTGTCAAATATTGAAAAGAAATGCCCTTTAACTTAGCCAAAACTTGTTGAGCCTCTATTAAACCGGAGTACTGGCCTTTGGGCAAATCAACCTGGGTCACGTCACCGGTAATCACAGCTTTGGAGCCAAAACCGATTCTGGTCAAAAACATTTTCATCTGCTCCGGAGTGGTATTTTGTGCCTCATCCAAGATGATAAAAGCATCATCTAAAGTCCGGCCTCTCATATAAGCTAAAGGTGCTACTTCAATGACATTACGTTCCATCAGCCTTTCTGCCTTGTCCAACCCTAAGGCGTCGTTAAGGCTGTCATGAAGAGGCCTTAAGTATGGATTTACTTTTTCCTGCAGATCACCGGGCAAAAACCCAAGCTTCTCTCCCGCTTCCACTGCCGGCCGGGTAAGGATAATACGATCAACTTCTTTGTTTTTCAAGGCCAACACAGCCATCACTACTGCCAAATAGGTTTTTCCCGTGCCTGCGGGCCCAATTCCAAAAACAATGTCATAGTCCCTGATGGCCTGTATATAACGCCTTTGGCCCAAAGTCTTGGGCCGTATCCTTTTTCCTTTGGGAGTAGTATAGATTACTTCCGACAACGCATCCGCCAGATCATCGGTTTCCTCTTCCTGGCTGGAATCCAACATGCCCAGAGTATAATTGATAGTTCCCACCGTGATCCTATTTCCTGTCCGGGCAAGAGCTACCAATTGCTCCAGCAGTTTTTGGGTCTTCTCCACAGCCTCTTCGTCGCCGGTGATTACGACCTCATTACCTCGGGCCACAATTTTAACCTGGGTTTGGTTTTCGACATAACGAAGATTTTCATCCCCAATACCAAAAACATTTACAGCTTCACCATTAGTGCCTACGGTATAACGTACCTCCCGGTACCTTGACAATAATAATTCCTCCCTTGTCCATTGGCCTTGTACGAGATCTTCTTATTAT
>JAAYOX010000184.1 GCA_012520135.1 Clostridia bacterium | reverse complement strand
TCGCTATATTTATTGCGTGTCATGGTATCGCCCCCTGTTAGTTTTATGTTACCATGATACAAGGATTTTTTCCAAATCTATTAGGGGGCTATATAGTCAGGATAGATAATACCTAAAGGCACTCTCAACCTAATGGTACAAAGGTTTGGATCTCTCGCTGAAACACTCCTCACGCGCAACCCCCCTTTCGCGTATCCCCCAACAATCGCGGGGACAGGGTTAGTAGTTGGCCTGCACTTCTTCTTCCCTTGCTACAAATTTAATATAATCCAAGACTGACTGCTTCTTTTCTGCAGACAACTCTTTTAATCGTTTAGTTATCTCTTCAGTAATAGGGTCTCCAAACACCCCCAATCCATCCGGAACGTAGTTGTTGATTAGATGCAATATATTAATCGCCAATTCCTGCTGCCACCCCTCAACATCTCCAAATGTATCAAGACGGCTCCGGTTTTTCTTCTGATTTTCCCAGTCGTTAATAGGGACAACATTCGGCATTTCTAACGAATTATCCTGCGGTTTAGACAAGAAATAATCAACAGATACACCAAAAGTATCGGCCAGTTTTTCCAAGGTGTTAAGGGAAGGCTGAACCTTACCGGTCTCAACTTGAGCAATCAAACTATCAGAAATGCCCACTTGAGCAGCCAACTTAACTTGAGTCAGCCCCTGAGCCTCTCTCAGCTTCCGTAATCTCTCCCCTAAAGTAACCGGAGTATCTCCTTTTAAGAAAAAGGATAAAGGTTTCTCCAAAGCATTAGCCAGTTTTTCCAATGTTTTTAAAGATGGGCATACGTTGCCTCTTTCAATTTCACTGATATGAGTATAGGAAATGCCTGCCTTCTTGCCGCATTCAACAAGGGTTAGTCCCATTTCTTCCCGTACTTGTCTCAGTTTTCGTCCGGCGGAATTGGAAATATATTCACCTGATTCTTTTTCGATTTTCTCGCCTTTGGTATGCTTTTTTCCTAAATTAATTAACTCATCCTCGTCCACACTTAGGACAGCAGCTAATTTTTTTAGGGACTGCATACCCAAGCATCTCCGCCCATTTTCTACATCTTCCAAACAACTGGCGGGAATATCTACTTCAGCAGCCAATGCAGAGATAGACATCCCTTTCTGTTCCCGCAATCTTTTTATTTCACTACCAAGATAGGACACTTTTATCCCCCCAAAAACAGCTCTAAACAAATGACAACTTGCTACTAATTTTATTGTAGCTGAAAGTAAAACCCGGTGCAACCATTAATTTTCGTTATTTGTTAACATCTTCTGAAATTTGGTTTTTTACTCCGCAAAATGATCCGTATATAAAAAAGGATGCCTCCGAAATCGCACCCTACGGGTACTCATGCCGTCGGCATTATCCCTCAGGCTCCTTCGCTCTTTTGATTTTGGCTCTAATTCAGCCCTCCGATTAACACCTATTAGCTTTCTGTAGAAAATCTGAAACGACACTTTGAAAAGTGTCGTTTCCTGAATTATAGTCCTAAAGCAGCTCTTTTTTTCCGGATTAGTTGGTACAAATCCTCTGCTACCGTCTTAGGATCATCACCCAGCATTACCGTAGCCCCTGTTAAACCTTCCAAATCCTCAGTCAAAAGCTTAACCAGTTCCGGGCCGCCGGTGACCGGTGGAACCGGAGAAAGATGGGTGGTCAACCCGAAGGCTAGGGCAAAAATACCGTCAATGGTTGCTTTTTGCTCCATCCATTCCGGTGCACTGACAGCTACAGGCAAATCCTTAGTATCCACACCTATCGCCTCCGCCAAGGCAGTTACCAGCATGGAAATCCGGCCTGTATCGGTGCAGGTACCAAAGCTGAGTACCGGAGGGATTTTTAAACTACCGCAAACTTCCTTTAAACCGGGGCCTGCCAATTGCAAAGCATCCAAGCTGGCCAGCCCGGCCACCTCCAAGCCATGGTTGCCACAACCGGCAGCAAGTACCAAGATATCCTTTTTGATCAGTTCTTTAGCTAAGTTTACAGTCATCCAATCCTGGGGACCGTTTTTCAAGGTAGCACAGTTAACAATGGCTACCACTCCTTGGATTTTACCGCTCTTAATCACTTCTAACAATGGGGCAACTTGTCCCCCTAAAGATTCTAACACCGCTTCCGTAGAAAAACCGGCAATAGCTTTTTGTTGGCGGTAAGGGATGTAAGGAGTAACTTTTTGTTTCCGCAACGGGAAGTTAGCCAGTCCCCACTCGATTAACTTGACAGCCATCTCTGCCCCTTCCGGGGGTTTATAGTCCAGGTTTTTATCTACCTTGGGGATGCGAACTAAATCATTAATCGATACCAAGGTCACCTGATATTTTTCCCCATAAGGATGCAAGTTGGGTGGGGAACAGTTTTCGTCCATGGCAAATACATCTACGGCACCGGTGGCCAATAAGGGCTCAATGGACAGCCAATTGCCCGTGTGTCCGACAAACACGTCATCCATGGGAAAACGCTGGAGCATTTCTTGTCCCGTTTCAATGGAACCTATAATCCTGATACCCTTTGCTCCAACCTCTTTAGCTTTATTCTGCCATTCCGGTTTTTTTGCTTCCATGAGGGTAGCTATTCCAAGCCATGGTTCATGACCGTTAAAAACGATATTGATATAGTCCGGATCCAGGATGCCGAAATCCATATTTACCTCATGAGGAAAAGGAGTGCCAAAAAGGATGTCCTGAACCATCTCCAGGGGAATTTGAGCCCCATAGATGCAGGCTATGCTTAACCTTAAAGCCTTCCTGGCCAATGAAATATAATCCCCGTCCACGTTAGTCAAACAACTGGCTGTGGCGTCTTTAATTTCATGGAGCACCCCTGCGGG
>JAAYOX010000183.1 GCA_012520135.1 Clostridia bacterium | reverse complement strand
TAGCAGGCCTTCCAGTTCAGCCAGTCTTTCTTCAAGACCTTTCTGCACTTCGGTAAGCTTGTTGGGGTGACACTTTGTGCAGCTGGACATATCAGCACCGCCAAACTTATGGCTTACATAGCCATCGGTTTCAGGCATATGACAGCCTACGCAGCCATCCTTGTGGAAGCCTTGATTTACGTAAGTAGCATCGGGATATTCCATACCGCCCTTACCGGTTACCAGAGCACCTACAGCATGGTGCGGATAAGATCTTTGTCTTGTGGCACCTTCGGTTACCCAGGAATTATAAATAGCATCAGGATTCCTTCTGCCGTTGTGGCAGGTGTAGCAAAGGGCGTTAGCATCGCCGACGTTCCAATCCTCACCATTGTTAAATACGTTGAATTCGCCGGGCATGATACCTGTTGCGATCATTTCAGCGCCGATGCCGCTGTGGCAAGTCGCACAATCAATAGGAGTCGGCATTTCGACGTCGTTTGTATCAAAGGTATATTTCCCGTCAACGGATTCAAATTTCGGGTTATAAGGATTGTCAGTTAAAGCTTGTTGCAGCATGTTCCCGGAATGGCAAGGGGCACAGCTTGCTCTGATACCTGCGTAAGACAGGGGACGACTAACATTAGCGTGACCGGCGGTAGCCCATTCACTGCTGATAGCTGTAACTACATCCAGGTCTGAACCGGCCTCGATAGTCACGGTGTTGGTATTAGCATCATAATTAACCTCGTTGCCAAGGTATTCGGCAATCGCCCGAAGAGGAACCAAAGTACGGCCGTTGATTACTTGTGCCGGTACGTCGGTCTTCAATTCTTGATCGCCCACATAAATTTTAATAGCCTGATTTGCTGCAACCGGCAAAGCCATTGCAAAAATCAAGACTACGGCTATTAACCACCAATGCTTTTTCATTATTTCTTACACGCTCCTTTTTAGTTCCTACCATTGACTATGACTTTTCCAAACCCAGCCTTCCTGGGCAGGTCAGAAAAGCCCTAGACTGCAGTTACTGTGTCGCTATCCCCTCCCCGGTTAGAATATTTCGTAAGCTTTTGCCACGATCGGCAACGTTGCTTGTATCACCTCCCTTGTAATTTGCGAAAACATTACCAAACCATTTTGCAATGTATATCATTCTATAAACATTGCAGATTTCCTTTCACTTTGTAACGTGAAACTGGCTATATTCGGAAATCGGGATATAAAATATTTCCAAGAGTAAACTTATTGATTTCATTTGATATGTAGTTTTCCCGTATTATTATTTTTGCAATTATTGAGTAATTTTGAGTATGTTTTGGTAAGTTTCTGGACAGACGAAAGCGGCCCAAGGGCCGCTTCCTTTACATCCTCTTTTATTGTGAAAAACCTTACGGTGCTTAAAAATAACAGCCTTTAGTCAGCCTCTTCCCGTCTTCACACATTGCCTTACCACCAGAAACAGCTTGGTAGTTTACTCAATTTGCAATATAGTAGTAGCTATAATGCAAATGTTAACTTCATTCACAACAATGGTTTTTCCCTTTCAGTTGATCCAATAGCAAATGCATACAGAACTACTTATCTCAAAATATTAGCTGCAATTACGATCCGCTGCACTTCACTGGTTCCTTCGTAAATCTCCGTAATCTTGGCATCCCGCATCATCCGCTCCACGGGATATTCCCGGGTATAACCATAGCCTCCGAAGACTTGGACCGCCTTGGTGGTAACCCACATGGCACATTCCGAAGCATACAACTTGGCCATGGCCGCCTCCTTGCTGTAAGGCTCGCCGCTGTCTTTAAGGTAAGCGGCACGATAGACCATCATTCTGGCTGCATCGATTCTGGTAGCCATATCCGCCAGCATCCAACTCATCCCTTGGAACGATCCGATGGGCTTGCCAAATTGCTCCCGGACCTTGCTGTAATTCAGGGCCTGTTCATAGGCTCCCTGGGCGATCCCCAAGGCCTGGGCTGCAATACCGATTCTGCCTCCGTCCAAAGTCTCCAGGGCAATCCTAAAACCTTTGCCGTCTTGCCCCAGCATATTCTCCTTGGGAATACGGCAGTTTTCAAAAATCAGTTCATAAGTAGCCGAGGCCCTGATCCCCATTTTTTCTTCCTTCTTGCCGAAGGAGAAGCCGGGAGTACCCTTTTCCACAATAAAAGCGGCTGTGCCCCGGTGGGCTTTGCTCTTGTCGGTAGAGGCAATGATTACATAGATATCCCCTACTTTACCGTTAGTGATGAAAACTTTGGTTCCATTCAACACGTACTCGTCCCCGTCTAGCTGAGCAGTGGTACTGACAGCTCCTGCATCGGAACCGGCACCCGGTTCAGTCAGGCCGAGGGCACCGATTTTCTCTCCGGTGGCCAAAGGCACTAAGTACTTCTGTTTTTGTTCCTCAGTGCCATAGGCGAAAATAGGCCAGGAGCACAGGGAAGTATGGGCCGATACCAGTACTCCCGTAGAGGCGCAAACCCGGGACAGTTCCTCAACGGCGATAGCATAGCATAAGTTGTCCATACCTGCTCCCCCATATTCCTCCGGAAAGGGGATACCGCATAAACCGATTTCAGCCATTTGGTCCCATAATGAATAATCATACTCTTCCGCCGCATCCATTTCCGCCGCTTTCGGCCCTACCTCATTTTCCGCAAAATCCCGCACTGTCTTACGCATCATTTCCTGTTCTTCGGTGAGTTTGAAAATCACGCTAATCCCTCCCTGACAATGGGTTTAATTATTCGTATACATAGAAGCCCCGGCCGGTCTTTCTCCCCAGCCATCCGGCGGCAACGTATTTCCGCAACAAGGGACAGGGACGATACTTGCTGTCTCCAAAGCCCTCATAAAGGACTTCCATGATTGACAAGCAAGTATCCAAACCGATTAGATCCGCCAAAGCCAAAGGTCCCATGGGATGATTCATCCCCAGTTTCATGACCTGATCAACAGCTTCCGGTGTAGCTACTCCTTCCCAAACACAGTAAATCGCTTCGTTGATCATGGGCAGTAAGACCCGGTTGCTGACAAAGCCGGGAGCATCGTTCACTTCCACCGGAATTTTACCCATCTTCTCGCTGAGGTCCCTAATCAACTCAAAAGTCTCGTCACTGGTAACCAATCCCCGGATAATTTCCACCAATTTCATCACCGGTACCGGATTCATAAAATGCATTCCGATGACTTTTTCCGGCCGGCGGGTCACCGCAGCGATTTCCGTAATCGGCAACGAAGACGTATTAGTGGCAAGAATCGCATGGGGATAAGTAATCCGGTCCAACTCCTGAAAAATTTTAGCCTTGATTTCCATGTTTTCCACTGCTGCCTCAATTACCAGATCCACATCAGCGGCATCTTCAAGACTGACCGACGGTTTGATCCTGCTTAAAATCTCTTCTTTCTCCCCTTCTTCCATCCGGCCTTTGGCAACGCTCCTGCTCAGGTTCTTTTCAATTACCCCTAAACCCCGCTGGACAAATTCGTCTTTAATGTCATTCAGGATGACATGAAGACCGGCAGCTGCCGCAACTTGGGCAATTCCCGAACCCATTTGTCCTGCTCCTACTACCATGACTTTTTTGATTTCCATCTTGCTCTCCCCTCTCTCAATCAATCTTTCAATAGGTGTTTGCCGATAACGCGACGCTGAATCTGATTTGTACCTTCGTAAATTTGGGTAATCTTGGCATCCCGCATAAAACGCTCCACCGGATACTCCCGGCAATAGCCGTAGCCGCCAAGAATCTGCACTGCATTGGTAGTCACTTCCATCGCCGTATCGGTAGCATACATTTTAGCCATCGAAGCTTCTTTACTGTGAGGCAGACCCATTTCTCTCAACCGGGCTGCCCGGTAAACCAACATCCGGGCACAATCAATCTTGGTTGCCATATCAGCCAGCATAAACTGGATGGCCTGGAAATCCCCAATTGGCCTACCAAACTGAACCCGCTCTTTGGCATAATCTCTGGCCACATCGAAGGCAGCTTGGGCGATCCCTAACCCCTGTGCTCCGATGCCAATCCGGCCCCCGTCCAAAAGAGCCATGGCCACCTTGAAACCTTCCCCTTCTTTACCCAGCAAGTTTTCTTTAGGTACCCGGGCATTGTCAAAAATCAATTCCGTGGTCTGAGAACCGTTAAGACCCATCTTCTCTTCTTTTTTACCGACGGAAAAGCCCGGTGTATCCTTTTCAACTAAAAGGCACGTAATTCCTTTATGGCCCGGTTCCTGACTGGTCCGGACAAAAGTCACATATACCGCCGCTTCACCGCCATTGGTAATAAAGATTTTGTTGCCGTTGACGATATAGTGATCCCCTTCCAAACGGGCAGTAGTAGCCAAATTGGAGGGGTCGGAACCGGCATTGGATTCCGTCAAGGCAAAAGCCCCGATCCATTCCCCGGAGGCCAACTTGGGGATATATTTCCGTTTCTGCTCTTCCGTTCCGAAATAGAGAATGGGCAGAGTTCCTACGGAAGTATGTACCGCCAGAATAACGCCGGTAGAAGCGCAAGCTTTGGAAATTTCCTCAATAGTAATAATGTAGGATAAAAAATCGCAACCGGCACCGCCATATTCCTCGGGAATAGGGACACCCATCAACCCTAATTCAGCCATTTTCCTGATGTTTTCCCGCGGAAACTCATGAGTCCGGTCGATTTCCGCTGCCCGTGGAGCAATCTCATTCTGGGCCAGCTTTCTCACCATGTCCTGCATCATTTTTTGTTCATCAGTCAATAAATAAGGCATTGCAAACTCCCCCTGTCTTTTTCCTTCCTATTCTACCTTAACCATCACAGCATCACCTTGGGCAGCTCCGCTACAGATGGCAGCTACACCGGTACCGCCTCCACGACGTCTTAATTCATAAATCAAGGTCATGATAATCCTGGCGCCGCTGGCACCGATAGGATGACCAAAGGCAATAGCTCCCCCGTTAACGTTCACTTTATCGGGATTCCAGCCGGCAATTTTACCGCTGACCAGAGCCACCGCTGCAAAAGCTTCGTTGACTTCCAGCAAGTCTACCTGGTCAATAGTCATACCTTTTTCCTTAAGAAGCTTGTTTATGGAGAGGCCGGGGGCGGTAGCAATATACTTGGCTTCCTGGGAAACGGAGGCATGGCCCAAAATAGTTGCCATTGGCTTCACGCCCAGTTCCCGAGCCTTGCTGTCAGACATCACCACTAATGCTCCCGCTCCGTCATTGACACCGGGAGCATTGCCGGCAGTAACGGTGTTGTTGGGATCAAATACAGGGGGCAGTCGCCGGAGAGCTTCCATACTGGTATCCCGCCTGGGCCCCTCGTCCACATTCAGGGTGATTGGTTCCCCTTTCTTCCGAAGAATGGTTACAGGCACAATTTCCTCCTGTAAGCGACCGCTATCAATAGCAGCCACCGCCAATTGATGACTGCGGAGAGCCCATTCATCTTGTTCTTCTCTGGTGATACCATATTCTTTGGCTACTTCTCCCCCGTGGATAGCCATGTGCCGGTCATAAAAGGAGCACCACAAACCGTCATGAACCATTAAATCCACCAGTTTAGCATCAAACATCCGCAAGCCCCAACGAGCTTCGGGAGCAAAGTAAGGAGCATTGCTCATGCTTTCCATGCCTCCTGCCACCACAACGTGGGCATCGCCGGCACGAATGGTTTGATCAGCCATGGTTACTGCTCGCAACCCTGAAGCGCAGACTTTATTGATGGTTTCCGAAGGCACCTCCCAGGGAAGCCCCCCTTTGCGGGCAGCTTGCCGGGAAGGAATCTGTCCGCTTCCTCCCTGCAAAACCTGACCGAAAATAACATTGTCTACTATTTCTCCTTCGATTCCGGCTCTTTTTACAGCCTCGGCAATGGCAATTCCCCCTAATTCTGTAGCCTTCAGGGGCTTTAGCCCTCCGCCTAATTTCCCAAAGGGAGTTCTGGCGGCACTGACAATAACCGACTGAACCATTTTTTCTCCTCCTTACAACCAAATATTGACTTTATTTTGTTATTAGGCAATAAATCCTACATGCCCCTTCACATCCTGCTCCGTAAAAAGGTTCTTGGGCAATATCCTCCTTTCTTCAGCTTCAACATGATTTGTTACGCAAAAACCGTGCCTATGGCTATAAGATTATCGTTCTAAAGGGCACAATAATTATTATTTAATGAAATTATGGAATTTTCAATCGATTCTAGCCGGAATTGGACAACCGGAAACAACAGTCTAATTATTCGACTGTTGGTTATCACAATTCCTTCCCTAACCTTACTTTTTCATTAACTCTTCCAAGTTGCGGCCGGTTGCCGCCAACACCAGTACATCAACTTGCCTGGGGATTCTTTCCACCAATCTTTCAATGGTTTTATCCTGCAGCACCCGTAACAGCTTGGACTGCATCTGGGGGCACATGTCTCCAAGCTCATCCGGAAAGTGGTACCTGCCCCCGCATTTTTCACACTCCAAGTCCTATTAAAAACCCATCCTAAGGAGCTGTCAAGTTATATGTTTCAATTTTCCGGTAAAGATTTCTAAGACTGATGCCTAATAGTTCGGCAGCCTGTTTTTTATCCCAACCGGTATAGTTTAACACCTGTTCTATATGCCGCTTCTCCATTTCCGCCAAAGTTTCCGGCTTACCTTCATCTTTATGGGCCAAGGTACCGTAGCCAAACATGTCTTCTCCTTGAATCAACCCACCGTCGGAGAGAAGAGCCCCTCTTTCCACCAAGTTGGCCAATTCCCGTACATTTCCGGGAAAATTGTGTTTTTCCAGGGCTTCCAATGCTTCAGGGGTAAACTCTTTATCAGGATGCTTTCTTTTCAAAAAGAAATGGGCTAATAAAGGGATATCTTCTCTTCGCTCCCGCAGGGGAGGCACCTGGATTTTGACTACTTCCAACCGGTAAAATAAATCCTCCCGGAAATTGCCCTGCTCCACTTCCTGTCTTAGATTCCGGTTAGTAGCGGCAATGATACGGGTCTGCACCCACCGGAGCCTGGTATCCCCTACCCGGCGGAATTCACCGCTTTCTAAAAAACGTAGCAGTTTAGCCTGAAGTCCAACCGGCAGTTCCCCGATTTCATCAAGAAAAAGACTGCCCCCGTCGGCCATTTCCACCAAGCCGGGTTTAGTAGTCGCCGCCCCGGTGAAAGCCCCTTTTTCGTACCCGAACAGCTCGCTTTCCATCAACTGTTCCGGCAAAGCGCCACAGTTTACCACAATAAAGGGAGCTTTAGCCCGGTGGCTCTCAAAGTGCAGCGCTCTGGACACCATCTCCTTGCCGGTTCCGCTTTCTCCTTCCACCAGTACGGGGCTGGAACTGTCTGCCACTTTGCTGATCAATTCCCGCAGCCTGACCATGGCGGGAGCAT
>JAAYOX010000182.1 GCA_012520135.1 Clostridia bacterium | reverse complement strand
CGCATCTATGACAAAGCCCTGGAGCAGGGACAAACCACGCCTTGGATTCGCATCGAAATGGAGATTAGAGACGAGCGAGCACAGAGCCTGCAGGACATTTTGCTGTTTGAAACGCAGATCGGCCAGGTCTTTGCAAAGATCATCAACAACTATATTCGGTTTTTAGAGCCCAATGAGGACAAAAACCGGAGCCGCTGGCCAACAGCCGCCTGGTGGGACAATCTGATCGGGGAAATCGGAAAGATAAGCCTGACCCGAAAACCGGAGGACAGAACAGTGGAAGATGTCCGCTCCTGGGTAAAGCAGCAGGTAGGACCATCTTTGGCTGTATTGGTGATAGCGGATGATGGAGCACTGGATGACATCATAAGAACAATCATGGAAGGAAAGACCCGCTTGAAGGACAAACATATGCGGATATTAAGCAATAAGGGCAGGCAGCGGGATTCCTGCCCGGAGGGGTTTGAGAGGGTATAGCTGTCTTTAGTGTTGAATGGGTATTCTCCATGATTCATCGATTTGGCAACAGAAAATGATAATTTGGTTGAATTGGAAAGAAAATGCATTTGCCTGTCTAAATAACTTTTACGCGGGTATAAGTATAAATAGTCAGGGTTGTGATGAATGATAGATATATATACAGAGTGGATATTGCACAAATGTGGAAAACCCGGTATAATTATCTACATCACTACATATCTAATCAAATATATTTATAGGAGGGTCAATTCAATGTTGAAGAGAAGAAAGAATCAACGGGGTTTTACACTGATTGAGCTTATTATCGTTATTGCTATCTTAGGAGTACTGATTGCGATTATCGTACCAAGGTTTAGTGGCTTTACCGAAGGCGCAAAGGTGAGAGCGGATGAATCTAATGTGGAGATACTAAACAGTGCAGCGGCTATGTGGGCGACAGACCTAGATAATGATATAACAACCGTAGATATTGACAAACTTGATGCAGCTGACCTTATAGAGAAAGATGACATCAAGGATCCGTGGGGCGCGAACAGATCGTATACAGCTACTGACGGCGTATTTTCGACACTTGGCGCACCAGCAGCTGGCGACGGTGACTGATACTTAAACAATAAGTCAATCCTTCGGGGTTGGCTTTTCTTCATTTTTGGGATATAATTACAGTTAATGGCCATAATTGTATCGAGGTGATTATATGAATATTCTATTTGTACTTTTTATGACCGATTTCTTTTTGACGTACTTAGGTATAGATGCTGGCATAATTGAGGAAGCTAATCCTTTTATGGTATGGCTTTTTGAGATACCCTTTCTCCCAAGCCTGCTCATTCGCCTGCTCATGGCTGCTGCTGTGATATATCTACCCATCCGCTTAATCAAAGCGCAAAAGATAAGGCCTGTCCTTGCGAAAACTTATTATGTGATTGCTTATGGCGCAAATGCAATCATTTTAGGTGTACATCTGTACTGGATAATTTCCTACGGTATGATGATAGCATGAGCAAAAGATACGACCTTGTAGGGCGAAAATTCGGCAGGCTCACTGTGATATCCAAAGGTAAGGTGGTAAAACAAAAAACTACATGGCATTGCAGGTGTGAATGCGGCAATGATGTTGTAGCAACCACAGGGAACCTTAATGCTGGGTTGAAAAAGAGTTGCGGCTGTATGCACAGGGATAGCGCACGGAAAGTAGGCCAAGCACGTTTCATTGATTTGGTGGGGCAGAAGTTTGAAAGGCTTACAGTGATCAGGCTGATCAAAAATGCAAAGTCATATACCCTTTGGGAATGTCAATGCGAATGTGGAAAGCGAACCAGGGTAAGAGGGAATGACCTTCGAACAGGCAATACTAAAAGTTGCGGCTGCCTGAATGTCGAAGCTGCGAGGGAAGAAGGCAAAAAGCATGTGGATAAAATTCTTGCAAATATGGTAGAGAACACAAATCTTGGTAAAATCGACAGCAAAATTGCAAAAAACAATAAGAGCGGCGTCAAAGGCGTGTCTTGGAATACCAGGAGGCAGAAGTGGGAAGCTAAAATTATGTTTCAGGGCAAAAGGTATCACCTTGGTGCTTTTGATTCCCTGGAAGAGGCCGCCAAAGCACGGAAGGAAGCGGAAGAGAGACTGTTCCATCCCATATTGAAAAAGTACGGCAGAGATCCAAAATGATAACTGAACTGTCACTTTTGGAATAAGTTATTCGTGGGTTATTGAGGTTGGAAATGGTTCCCGACGCACTCGAAAGAGTACCTGAGATGATGGATACACCGCCCATCCAATAATCCAAAATAGGAGAGGCTCTCTTTTTGGGAGTCTCTTTGTTATCTTAACTGATATAATGCTTACTTACTATTTTTATAATGTAGGCAGGCAGATTTGCTTCACCAGCAAACTACCTGCCCTTATTATTTTCATCCCACCCTTGCCCTCTCCCTCACAAGGGAGGAAAGGCACTATCTCAGTTGTATCTTCGTCATGCCCATTTTTGGACTATTACCCAGAAAACTTTCAGGCTTTCTTGTCCAATTCTTAGAAGCAGGCTTTAAGAGCTGTCTAAAAATATCTTCTGTGGGTATAAGAATTATATAGTGTGTAATATGTATAGGTAGGCAGGTAGGTAGATTGATTTGATTGGCTCGGTATAGAGAGGTGTGTTATGAATAAAATTTTACTGAATAAAAAAGGCTCAGCCTTGGTTTTTGTAGTCTTGTTAATGTTGATTCTTTCCGTTTTAGGGTTATCATTGCTTAGTACTGCACTGGCCAATACAAAAATGGCTGTGCATCAGGAAAACAGCATGAAGGCATATTTTTTGGCTCGGTCCGGCGCAGGAGCACTGGCAGATTATATTATGAAGACACCTACAGCGGATGTTGAAGGCATGGTGTCAGCGGGCTTAACTGAACCAGCATATGTAGGAGATGGAAGTATCGTATTGGATGTTCAGGAAATTGACGATGAGTTGGTAATTCTGGCAGCTGGAACAGCAAATGGTGTTAATAGGGAAGCTACGGTAATATTGGAAGATTCGAAGGGCATATTATTTGATTTTACAATCCTTGCAAAAGGAAAGATTGATATCAGCAACCATGTTACTGTGGTTGGTCAGGTCGCAACAAACGCACCAGCTTCCAGCAACCCAGTTACTACTTCCCCTCATTCCGTTCCAAAAGCTGAGGATGTGATAACGGATGCAGGCATTGACATTCCCGATGTCGACATGCCGTCATCAGTGCAAGTTGTTTCAAGCAAGATTACCAATGACAAAAATTTCACTGTTGCAGGTGATACCTACATTCATTTGCAAAGAGGGGTAGCTTTAGGAACCCATAAAACATTAAGTATAACAGGAAGTGGGACCCTTCATTTATATGTTAGTGAAGGCTGGAGCAGTGCCAATCACTCTCAATTGGTGACGGACCCCAACGTTACCGTAATTATCTATGCAGTCGATAATTCCGAAATATTTATTTCATCCCATGAATTTCAGGGTTCGATCTATGCCCCATACTCAAAGGTTACTTTTCATAATGCATCCGGCTCTGCACATGGAGGCAGAAATTTTCATGGCTCCATCATAGCCAAAGACGTACACTTGACAGGGAACCATACAACCCTGGAACACGATCCAGAAGCAGACTTGGATGAATTGACGATTAAAAAGTCATATAGTATAAAGGAATGGCGTTAACAGCTTCAAAAGGAGGGAGACCTATGAAACTTAACAACCAGAAGGGCTTGACTCTTCTAGAGATAATATTGTCAATGGCTATATTAGGCATATTGGCTATTTCATTTTTAACAATGTTTTCTTCAGGTTTCAAAAGCATCATTAAGGCAGGGAATAAATCTGTTGCTGCTTATGATGCACAACAGTCCATGACCAATAAAATAATCCAAGCAGATGACCTTGATTCAGATGAGTACATTGAAGAAACCATTACATTCGACTTTAATGGAGGGCCTACAATAGACCTGGATATCAGGTTATTGGATGTATCTGAAGACTATAAAGGCAGCTCCTCGAATATGAAGGGCTTTTACCTCGAGCCTTGATAGGGTGTGATATTATGTTATGCAAAGAGAATAAAAATAATAGAGGGTTTACCTTACTTGAGGTTATTCTGGCATTGGCTATTTTGGGCATTGTAATGTCTATGGCGTATGGGTTTTTTTCATTTGGAAATAAAACTTTTGCACTAGGCAGTAGGAGATATGATATCCAACAAGAAGTAGACATTGCATCATTTACTATTACAAATACATTCAAGAATGTAAAAGGTATCAGCCTCACAGAAAAACCTGACTATACATTAGTTGATGTACGTAGTAGATTTCCGGAAATTGAAAACATAGAGTATACAATCGCTGAAAATAATGAGACGTACAGTTTGAAGTATACTGTTGTTCGTGAAGGGCGCAATGTAGAGTCGGAGATTATTTTGAATAATGTAAAATTTGCAGATACAGGATCAGGTTCGAACTATATATGGATACTCGAAAATGAACCAGAGGACAGCAGACCGTCTTTTATTATAGGTTCAGCAAGCGGTATGTTAAAAGCTGGTGAGGTTAATACTATTAGCTACATTATAACTACATCAAATATTCCTGACAATGATACATTAAATGTAGCACTGGTAGATTCCCCTGCAGGACTCTCTATTACTACATCCCCAATAGTTAGTGGCAATAAAGCGGTTGTCAGCGTAACATCAACTAATGCAGAAGTTGGTTTCTATACTTTTACCGTAAATTATCCGGGAGCTGATGAAAAGACAGGGATTATCACAGTTCTTGACACTATTAATGAGTATACCGTTACATTTAAGGACTGGGATGGTACTGTGCTAAAAACAGAGACGGTAGAGGAAGGTGTTGGTGCAACCGCACCACCTGATCCCACAAGAGAAAATCATATTTTTATTGGATGGAATCCATCTGACTTTAGTAATATAACTTCAAACCTGACTGTAACAGCCCAGTATGTACCGATTTCAGTTGACACATTTACAGTAACGTTCAAAGATTGGGAAGGGAAAACCATTAAGACAGAAGTAGTACCTAAAGGTGAAGGAGCTACAGCACCTAGCCCGCCCGATAGACCAGGCTATATCTTTACTGGATGGCATCCTGCAAACTTCGATAATATTACATCAGATTTGATTGTTACTGCTCAGTATGAAGTAGACCCTAATACAGATGATGTTGCTTTAGCAGCAGAAGCGCTCGGCCCACCTACGCCAAGTAGTCTAAGCAACGATAAAAGTAATAATCATAGTGTCATATTAATTCCTCTGGGAAGTTACGGCACAACGATCAACTGGAGTGTAACTAATAATGTAGGTTCTATTACCGGGGGTATATTAACTTTTAAATTCTCAAATCCAAATAGTGAAGTTACTGGAACACTAACTGCTACTATAAGTAAGGGATCCCAGAGTGAAGTCGTTACTTTTACAGTTTCTGTAATAAATAGTGGAGGTGGCGGACCTAATCAAAGGTTTAGTTATAATATCACCAAAAACGAGTAGAACTTCAATCCAATCGAGTAATTGTTTGCCCGTAGCCCAGGATGACCTTAAACTTAGGTTAATATATTTCTCAACAGAAGGTAGGCAGGTAGATTTGCTTCATCCAGCAAACTACCTGCCCTTATTATATCCACCTCACCCTAACCCTCACCCTCATAGGGGAAGGAAAGGCTGGGCTCTGTGAGTGTCTTGATATGTGTCTCTGGAGAGCCTCTGGAGCGCCTCTGCAATTACCTCTGCACTCTGCAATTACCTTTGCAAATGCTTTCTGCAAATGCCTCTGATCGTGCCTCTGGTACATCCAAGCAGATCGCAAGTATTTTCATTTGCAATGCACCTGCTTGTACAATTCAATCATAAAGTCACCCGCGGGACAGCGTTGTCAGCATAACCATTCGCCCGTAGGCACCCCCACGGGGTACAAGTTTATACAGTATATATAGTAATAGTAGTGTCATACCTAATTTTGATTTGGGCACCAATTCCGCCACCCATATGAATGTCCGATCCATGGCCAAGGGCTGGGGCAGTCCATAGTCTTCCTGCTCGTCAGCTTCTGGCCTTGCTCCCAGCACTAAGGCCCTGTCTCCCAAATAGGGAATGGGTCCCCGGCGGGCTGCAATGCAGGTATGCTTTTCTATCCCTGCCTGTACGCAGGGAGAGGAGCCCTTCTGTCCGTCTCTGCCAGTGTCTCGCTCCAGACTGGCACGGTAGTGAGGTCATCCTTCCAGACTTCGCTTGTTAGCATCCCTTGGCCAGCAGCCAACCCTCTGCGCTCACTTAGGTCTCTCCCATATAGCACTGTTCGCTCCTATGATTGGCTGCTTGCTCCGCAAGCGTCTTTGTAAGTGTCTCATGGCAGACTGGCCAGCAGGGGTTATCCTGCCAGACAGCCATACGAAGTATTAAGCTGCAGCCAACCCTCTCAGCTCAACAATTACGGTCAATCCAATGCAGTACCGTTGGCTTCTAGGATTGGCTGCTTGCTCCGTTCGTGTCTTTGTAGTGCCTCTGTAAGTGCCTCATGGCAGACTGGCCAGCAAGGGAGTAATCCTGCCAGACAGCCATACGAAGTATTCAGTTGCATCCAACCCCCTCGGGCCACTTCTTAGCGGTTAATCCGATTCAGCACCGTTGGCTTCTAGGATTGGCTGCTTGCTCCGTTTGTGTCTTTGCATGTGCCTCTGTAAGCGCCTCATGGCAGACTGGCCAGCAGGGGTTATCCTGCCAGACAGCCATACGAAGTATTAAGCTGCAGCCAACCCTTTCAGCTCAACTATTACGGTCAACCCAATGCAGTACCGTTGACTTCTAGGATTGGCTGCTTGCTCCGTTAGTGTCTTTGTATGTGCCTCTGTAAATGCCCCTGTAGATGAAAGCCCCGGCTTCATCGGGCAGTAGTCATCTCTTTCCAGCCAATACACTTGCCCTTGGAAACCGGCTCCATTTCTTCAGCATCTATGTCAGCATCTATGCCAGTGTCTCTGTCAGTGCCTCTGCAGCACCCCTTCCAGGTTGCATCGGGCAGTCTCCCTTTGGTTCGTTTTCTGCCCTTGGCAACCTGATTCATTTTATAAGCGTCTTTGCAGGATCTCAATTCCCTGGTCATCCAAATAAGAAACCTGTGGATTTATGGATATCTCTCGAATCAAAATAGGGCGATAAAGCCGAGATAACCACAAGCTCTCACAGGTTCGACTGCGACTGCTGCGACTGCGGAATATAGGCATTTCTCTGCAGCAATCAATATTTAAGTATATCTATAAAGTGTCTCTGTAGAATCTTTGTAGTGTCTTTGTTAGCACATTCAGTTGATCCTCTGTAGCCATGAAGTCCCAACACGGTGCGGCGCTGGCCTGCTTCGCTGGTCATCCTCTAAATAGCAAGTCCAGCCCGGCAACTAGTACCGTCATCTCTCTTCGGCTTGCTGGCTGCCTTCCCTTTCCCTTCCCCTTTCCCTCCCCCCAAACCTCCCACACCCTTTCCCCTTCCTTTTGCCTAAGCGGTCAGGATTAACATGGGGGGATTATGGCAAGGGGGAAGAAAACAACTTTGAGTCAGAAGCCCTTCGCAGTATGCCTCTGTAGTCCTTTCCTTCTGCCTCAAAGGCCGCACCGGTTGGGGGTTATCAAAGCAGGTCCCCACCCTAACCCTCCCCGTCATCAGCGGGGAGGGGGAGAGAAAAGCATAATACTCTTCTGTTTAAAATCTTGTGATATGAATAGAGGAATATATTTATTTTTGTAGAAACCTATGGTAACTGGTAAAAAATCGAGGAGATGATGAAAATGAAATCACTAGAGGAACCTAAAGGTATTGGTGGATGGTTAGGCTTGGTAGCTATTCATATAATAATATGGATCATATTATTATTAATCGCCTTATTCCAAAATATAGCATTCCTGACTGATGTACAAACATTATCAACATTAATGACCGTAGGACATCCATATTTCAGTCCATATTGGGCATCTGTTATAACAGCTCAAGCTACAATACAAACACTGTTATTAGTATTTACTTGTGTTACGGCATATGCCTTCTTTAAAAAGAAAAGAGAAGCAAAGAAATATATGATTGTACTCTATGTTGTATTACCTCTGTCTACTGTAATATATAATTTAATTGAAACAATAATTCCATTTATTGCTGCGGAGTCATCCAGTAAAATTTATTCTGATATGATTTCTCAAGGAATTACTTCAATTATCTGGGTTACCTATTTCATGAGATCTCGCCGTGTAAACAATACATTTGTGAACTAAATCTATAGCCAGGCTCAAATCTTCCTGTTATTACCCTCCCACCAACACCTTGAGAGGGAGAATCTTATCAAAATGTATTATAAACTTCAATTCTTCAAGAAATGAATAATCAGTAGTATAGATTGCCGTGTGTAGTTATTATACAACTTATTTCAACGTAGTAAGAGAAT
The DNA here is from genome assembly GCA_012520135.1 of Clostridia bacterium. Taxonomy (GTDB): domain Bacteria; phylum Bacillota; class DULZ01; order DULZ01; family DULZ01; genus JAAZDD01. The sequence continues at coordinate 244 of JAAYOX010000182.1, read as the reverse complement.
TTAATGGTTGTTGATACTTTTCATAGCATTCATCCATTACTTTTGAATAATACGATTCGATGACTTTATAATCATTACTATCCGGGTCAAGAAGTCAAGTCCAAAATAGTGTGTAAATGATCGTGTCCCTAGCTCCGTGGAAATTGCATTTACATAGGATTGCTCCAAATATCTCCTGAAAGCTATTAATTACGCAGTTTTGATTTCTGTAGTGCTGTTTGTTTGGTTCTCAAGCATTGTCATG
>JAAYOX010000181.1 GCA_012520135.1 Clostridia bacterium | reverse complement strand
TTTGGGGACAGCTACGAGCAGGAAATGCTGTCTTTTGAAGCTGTTCAGGCAGCGGAGTACGGAGTGGACCGGGGACCCAGGACCGGCTTTAAATCTCCCAAAGGTACCGTTAGGAAATGTACTTTTTGTTTCCACCGTTTGTCCCGGGGGGAAGAACCGGCCTGTGTGGAGACCTGTTTGGGGGATGCTCGCTACTTCGGGGATTTAAACGATCCCAACAGCGTAGTCAGTAAGCTTGCTACCAGTCCGAGAGCCTTTTACTTAAAAGAAGCCATGGGGACTTTACCCCGGGTAATCTATCTGAAGTGAGGTGGATGAGATGACGACCCAAGTGAAAACAATGCCCAACCAAGCAACGGCGCCGCAAAAAAGCGGGCGGGTAGCTTTGTGGTATGGTTTTTTGTTGATACTAATTGCGGTAGGCCTGGGTGCTATCGGCATGAGAGCAGTCCATGGTTTAGCTGTGACCAACCTGACCAGTGATGTGCCCTGGGGTTCCTGGGTAGCATTTTATATCTATTTTGTAGGTATGAGTGCAGGAGCTTTCTTGCTTTCTTCCTTGATTCACGTGTTTGATATGCGTCATTTGGAAAAAGTAGGCCGGGATGCTACTTTGGTAGCGATCATTTCCATGATCCTGGCGTTGACTTTTATTCTGCTGGACATCGGCCGGATGGATCGTTTCTGGCATGCCATGGTTTACGGCAATATTACCAGTGTGTTGGCTTATGAAGTTCGTTTTTATGTTGTTTATTTGCTTCTTTTAGCGGCGGAATTGTGGTTTGCCATCAGACATGATTTGGTGATAGCCGCTCAAGGAACCGGCCTTAAGGCTTCCGTGGCCCGTTTCTTAAAATTCGGTAGCACCGACACCTCGGAAAAAGGCAAAGAAAGAGATCACTACTGGCTAAAGATTTTAGGGGCTATCGGTATCCCCATTGCCATCTTTGGGGTCCATGGCGGTACCGGCTTGTTATTCGCCGTAGTCAAGGCCCGCGCTTATTGGAATACCGCCTTGTTCCCGGTGGTTTTCGTCGTTTCCGCTTTAGTCTCGGGTACTGCTCTGGTAACGGCTATCTACATTATTAAAACGAAGGTAACCGGCAAGGAATTGGATGCAAGCCTGGTCCGGTCCCTGGCAGGTTGGATGATCCTGTTTCTCATGATCGATGTAGGACTGCAGTTTTTTGAATGGATTGTGGGTTTCTACGGGCTCCAGGAAGAAGCCCTTGCCTCCCTGTACTTCATGCTTCAAGGCGGTAACGCTTGGGTGTTCTGGCTGGTGCAGTTAGGGATTGGTGTAGTACTACCTGTGTTCCTATATGCAGTTAAATCCACCAGAAATTCTCCTACCGCCATGTTGATTGCCGCTATCGCCATAGTCATCGGCATTTTGGGAGTACGTTTCAACATTGTGTTGCCGGCGCTGGTGCATCCCCTGCTCCCGGGACTACCGGAAGGACAGTATCATCCTGCTTTATTGGAATGGGCGGCTTCGGCAGGGATTATCGCCTTGGGAATGATGCTCTATACCATCGCTGTTCGGGTATTACCCATGGATGAAGTTTAAGGAAGGAGGGTTACCACTATTATGAATAAGAAATCCGATTGGAAAGTAAATAGACGCAGTTTTTTGAAGGGTAGTTTGGTAGTTGGCGGCGCAGCGGTGTTGACCCCGAGTTTGGCTAATGAAAGGGGAAGGCACAGATCTGCTCCCTGGTACGACAGCCCTCATGGCATAGGACAGGATTTTGAGGAATATGAAGCCACCGATGTCATTTATACTCTGTGTGAGCAGTGCAACACCCACTGTACCGCTAAAGTGGTCATCAAAGAGCAGGAGGGGGTAGTGGCCTCTCCCGGAGTGGTCCGGAAAATTGCCGGGAACCCCTATAGCCCTTTGAATAGCCAGCCTTTTGACCAAATTCCCTATGAGACCTCACCGGTAGAGGCGGCAAAAGGCAAAGACGAAATGGCGACGGAAGGAAGAGCTTTCCGGGGCGGGAGAACTTGCCTGAAAGGGCAGGCAGGCATCCAGACGGCTTATGATGCGTTGCGAGTCACCAAACCGCTAAAAAGAGTAGGCCCCAGGGGCAGCGGGGAATTCCGGAGCATTTCCTGGGAGCAGGCGATTAAGGAAATCCTGGAGGGCAGCGATCTTGGTACTCCCGGCCTAAAAGAACTGAATAAATTTGTCCCCCAGGGGCCGGTGATGGCCGATTGGGATCTGGTGAAGGCCGGGGAAATGTCCCAGGCGGAATTTGACCAAAAATACGGCGATGTTCTGATCGATACGAAACATCCGGATTTGGGCCCTAAAGTCAACCAGATTACCAGTCTGGTGGGAGACCGCCGGGACTTTATCCAGGAACGATTCTGGTTTAAATCACTGGGGAGTATCAACACCATTCATCACGGCGGTATTTGCGGTATGCCCGGAGTGATGGGTAATACCCAATCCTTTAGCGTAGGTTCCCAGAAAAAAAGGATGTACAGTGATATTGACCATGCGGAGTATTTAATTATTTGGGGTACGGATCCTTTTGTAGCCAATAAAGGCCCCAGTTGGCTGGCACCCAAACTGACCAATGCTTTGGAGCGGGGCATGAAATTAGTGGTTGTGGACCCCAGGATGAGTCCTGCGGCGGAGAAAGCCCATAAATGGGTTCCGGTTATTCCCGGCACTGATGCTGCTTTGGCCTTGGCCATGGCCCGCTGGATTATCGAGCATAAGCGTTATGATGAGCGTTACTTATTAAATCCTAATAAGGCGGCAGCCCAGGCTGATAACGAACCTACCTGGTCCGATGCCACCCACTTGGTCAACTTAAGTGATCCCAAACGTCCCAAGCTAAAAGCCAGTGTATTGGGCATTGGGGAAAACCAAAACGTAGTGCTGCAAAACGGAGTGCCGGTGATTGCCGACGAGGCCGCTGAAGGGACTTTGGAAGTAGATACTACCATTAACGGTATTCGGGTCAAGTCAGCCTTTACCTTGTTTAAAGAAAGATGCTTTGAACGGACTTTGGCTGAGTATGCAGAAATCTGCGGGATACCGGTAGAAGATATTGTTTCCCTGGCCAAGGAGTTTACCTCCTACGGTAAAAGGGCCTCTATTAGCTCTTACCGGGGACCGGCCATGCATACCAACGGCTTTTACGCCATCAGAGCCATTGCTTGCTTAAACCACCTGTTGGGGAACTACGATTGGAAAGGTGGCGCCATTTCCAGTGGTGCCCAGTATGGCCCCTTGGCGGGACTCTATGATCTGATGGGAGTACCGGAGGAAAGGAAAGCTTGGGGGGTTACCATGTTCCGTCGTGGGCCTTACGAAAAGAGCAGCCTATTCCAAAAAGACGGTTATCCTGCCAAACGGCCCTGGTTCCC
>JAAYOX010000180.1 GCA_012520135.1 Clostridia bacterium | reverse complement strand
GAAAGTGACCATGTAACCGCTATAAGAGGCAAATTAACAGAACTGTTCCCTGTCGAGGATAATGCTATCAACAACCTTAAAAATTCTTTAACAGATGCAGGGCTTAAGCTATTCAGTTCAACAGTCAGTGCCGCCCAAGATTTAACGGGGCTGCTTCCCCTCATGAAAGCAGGTGCCGCCGCCGAAGAAAAGGCGATGGCCGACTACCGTCAGACCATCGCTCAAATCAAAGATTTTGAACTACGGGACATGTTTTGGGAGCACCTCATTGATGAAGAACTCCATTACCTGTGGCTTAAAAAGAAAATAGAGCAGCAAAACTAATTAAGCAAATTTAAACCAAAAGCTTACCCCGCCCTCGCTGTTTTTGGCACCATAGGGATATTGATGGGCTTCCAAAATCCTACCCGCAATGGCCAGACCCAGGCCGGTACCGTTGGTGGAACTTCGGGACCCTTCGGCTTTCCGGTAGGGCTGCCAAATCTCCTCTATTTTCTCCTCAGGTATATGGCTGCCGCTGTTAAAAAACTCCAGAATGTCATTGGAGATGCTGATCTTGATCATTCCGTTATTCGGAGTATGAGCAAGAGCGTTGACAAAAAAATTGTCAAGCACTCTTTTGATTAAAGTAGGGTCAGCCTTGATGATTTGGTCACCTTCAAGCAGGATCTTTAGGGATCTTTCACTACAAACATCACCATAACGGTCAATTATTCCCCTGCAGAGTTCCCCAAGGGATACTTCCCGGTAGACAATTGGCCGGGCCTCGGCTTCCAGCCTGAACAAGTCCAGCATTTCCCGGATGATCCCATCCATCTGTTCTACCTTTTCCCTAATTCTCCCGGCATAGTGTTCCCTTTTTTCCGTCCGGACGTTCTCCATGAGATTTTGGGCATAGCCGGAAATAATGCTTAGAGGCGTTTTCAAATCGTGGGCCAGAGCATAAGTCAACTCCCGCCGGTGTCGTTCAAGCTCTTCCCTCTTTTGATAAGTGCGGTAGGTCTGAAATGAGAGTATCAAAGCGGCGATCAAAAAGATAAACAAACAGCTGAGCCACACAGAAACCAAGGTACCTGCGTTTTTCTCCCACAAATCAACTTCCCCTGCAACCACCGTCCAAAAGTCACTGTAATAGCTGCCCTCCTCCAGTGCTCTTATCATGTGCCGGTACGGCAGTACCACGTAATAACGATAGGTCAGTAAATCAGTTTTTTTGATTAGAATGTGGCCTATTTGGCCCTGTTCAATATGTTCCTTCATTTTCTCCCGGTCCAGCACCAAACTCCGGAGCTGGGTTTGTTTTTCTTTATCCAGTGGATACCTGTTTGATGGAATAGTGCCTCGCTTGAAATAGGGCAAGGCTTCTGTAACTTCAGAGTTGGCAATATAGACAACCTGCTCATCGCCTCCCCAACGGCTTGACGCAACCCACCCGTCTTCATCAACTCTTTCCGCATATATAGGGGTAACCACTATCTTGTCGGGAATAATCATTTCTTCATCCAGCCAAAGTCCGTCTAATCTAATTGAATAGCTAACAAGATCCCCTGCCTGCCGGGGCTTAGGATCAGCAGACATATAATTCTCCAGCTCCGCTATTTCCTCCACACTGAACCAATCCTTCAGATTTAGATAAGCACTTCCAAAATACGTTGTGTTTCCCTCGGTAAATTCTTCAAAATTGCAAATCCAGTAATCATTTGTATGATAAACCAGGTCATAATCGCCGGTGTACACAGCCAGCTCCCTCCCGCCAAAGGTAAACACATGTGAGTTGGGGGCCAAATCCCTTCTGAATTTTGAGATATCAATAATCCGGTTTTCACTGTCAAGATAATTTTGCAGTGTCCTTTCGACAGTACTATTGTGCAGTGCGGCCCTGTGGTAAAAATCTAACCTTTCAACTTTATTCCACTGGAAAATTGAATAGATACTAAAGCCGGCCATCAATACCAGGTACACAGCCAAAAAACCCGCAAAGATACGAAGGTAGATTGCCCTTTTTACTTTATTCTCTTTCACTGCCTACCCCTCCAGTTTATACCCTTTCCCGAAAACGGTTTTTATTTGGCCGGCAGCATCACCCAGGGACCGCCGAAGCTTTTTCACATGGTTGTCGATGACCCGTTCATTGCCCTCAAAATCATAGCCCCAAATGCGAATGATGAGGCTTTCCCTGCTGACCACCCTGCCGGCATTCTCCATTAGAATTTTTAAAATCGCAAATTGGGTGGGTGTTAGCTCTACTTCTTCATCATCCATAAAAACCGTATAATGGAAGGGGTTCAAGCTTATTCTACCGGCAGTAATGGTTTCATTTCTCACTATCCCTTTGGTGCGCTTAATCAAAGCCAAAGCTTTGGCATAAAGCTCCGCCAAAGAAAAGGGCTTGGCTACGTAATCATCGCCACCAAGGTTATATCCATACAGCCGGTCCCTTTCATCATGTCTTGCCGTTAAGAAAATAATAGGAACATCACTGTGTTTTCTCAGTTCCCTACAGATGGTAAACCCATCAACTTCCGGCAGCATTACATCCAACAGCACTAAGTCATAGTTATTGTCAATACATTTTTCCAGACCTTCATCGCCGGTCTCGGCTACCTCCAGCTGAAAAGTACCGCCGCTTTTTTCGATAAAATAGTCGGTAATGATTTCATTCAGTTCGGGGTCATCTTCCACCAGCAGGATCCGATAAGCCATCTTTTCACCTCCAAGGATAGATTAACACACAAATCTATCTTTTCTGTATCCTCAAATAACATAAGGCTGATAATGTTTCGTGGAGCAGGCGTTGGGCCATAGCCGTCGGCAGCTTGCTGCCGGTAACGGCGTAGGCACTCCGCCGTAGCGAAACGAACATTATCAGCCTTAAAGGTTTATCAACACTGAAAAATAACAGCTAGTTTGTCATTTATCCTTCTCCTGCAGGTCTGAAAGTAGCACAATCGGTTTCTTGGGTATTTTTAGCTTGGGGATATTGAATTTCGATACTATCGGCCATACAATATTTGCCCTTGTCGTTGTACCGGCAGGTATCTACTACACATTTAACTCTGTTAATGGGACTGCCGGTAGGCACTCGCAAGTCCATCAGCCATCCTCCTTATCTTTTATCCTTAGCAATACCCCTCTTTAAGCGTTAATATTAATGGATAAAAATACATAAAACCCTGCCCGGAGGCAGGGTTTCTATGATTCTATTCGGTATAGCGAAGGTTAGGCTGGCGAGCGGCCCTTACTTCATCAAGACGACCGACGATGGTATTGCGGGGTGCACCGGTAACCAGTTCCGGATTCTCCCTTGCTTCCTTAGCAATATTAATCAATGCTTCGGCGAAACTATCCAAAGTCTCTTTGGTTTCCGTTTCCGTCGGTTCAATCATCATGGCTTCATCCACAATCAACGGGAAGTAAACTGTGGGAGGATGATAGCCGTAATCCAACAACCTCTTGGCGATATCCAGAGTCCGGATGCCGGTATCTTTCAGATTCTTGGGAGTAATGATGAACTCGTGCATACAGGTCCGGTCAAAAGCTACATGGTAATGGGGTTTCAGAAGGCTCAACAGATAGTTGGCATTTAAGACCGCATTACCGCTGGCCTGCTTCAAACCTGCTCCTCCCAGAGCACGTAAATAAGTGTAAGTTTTGACTACAACGCCAAAGTTGCCGTAAAAAGCTTTTACCCGGCCAATAGACTGAGGCCGATCGTAGTCAAAGTAATAGCGATTTTGGTCCTTATCGAATTGCACCACCGGTTTCGGTAAGAAAGGAACCAGGAAGTCCTTAACTCCTACATAACAGGCACCGGGACCGCCGCCACCGTGAGGAGTGGAGAAAGTCTTGTGCAAATTGAAGTGAATAACATCAAAGCCCATATCCCCGGGACGGGCATAGCCCATGATGGCGTTCATATTGGCACCGTCGTAGTACAACAGTCCTCCCGCATCATGAACAATCCTGGCAATCTCTTGAATATTGGGGTCAAAAACACCCACTGTATTGGGGTTAGTCAGCATCAAACCGGCAGTTTCGTCGTCAACGGCCTTTCTCAATGCCTCTACATCTACTTCCCCATTAGGCATTGACTTAATTTCCACAATCTTAAAGCCACAAAGGGCTGCCGTTGCCGGGTTGGTACCATGAGCGGAATCAGGCACGATGACCTTGGTTCTTTTCACATCGCCCCGGCTTTGATGATAGGCTCTGATAATCATCATGCCGGTTAATTCACCGTGAGCACCGGCCGCCGCTTGCAGGGTACCGAAATTCATGCCGGCTATTTCTGACAAATCAGCAACGGTCTCATACATGAGCTGCAGAGCTCCCTGTACGGTACTCTCCGGTTGGTAAGGATGAAGCTGGCTAAACCCGGGCAAACGGGAGGTTTCCTCATTGATTTTCGGGTTGTACTTCATGGTACAGGAGCCCAGAGGATAAAAACCGGTATCTACGCCAAAATTCATCTGGGATAAGCGGGTAAAGTGGCGAACCACTTCATTCTCACTAACTTCCGGCAATTTAGCCGGTTCTTTCCTTTGCATTTCCTTGGGAATGAGACTGTCCAAATCAACAGCAGGGACGTCAAGTTCCGGGAAGACAACGGCACGTCTACCGGGTACGCTCTTTTCAAAGATCAGTTTTTCCTGCATCTATTTCAGTCCCCCCAATCTTTCCGCCAACAGATCTATTTCTGCTTTCGTTCTCAGTTCCGTGACGCAGACCAATAAAGCGTTCCCCAGTTCAGGATAGAATCTCTTTAAAGGCAGTCCCGGAATAATCTTGTCCTTAACCAGAGCTTCGTTAACTTTTTCAGGATCTTGAGGGAGTTTAATCACAAATTCCTTGAAGAAAGGTTTGCCTGGGAAGGCTGCTTCCACACCCGGAAGAGAGGTTAATTGGTTGAAAGCGTAATGAGCCTTTTGCAAGCATTGCATTGCCATCTCCTGCAGTCCTTTCTTACCGATGGCCGATAAAGCCATGTTGACTGCCAAAGCGTTTAAGGCCTGATTGGAGCAGATATTGGAAGTAGCTTTCTCTATCCTGATATGTTGTTCCCGTGCCTGGAGGGTCAGAACAAAAGCTCTCTGACCTTTGTTATCGACGGTAGCGCCTACGATCCGTCCGGGCATCCGGCGGACGTATTTTTCCCTGGCGGCAAAAAAGCCGATATGAGGTCCTCCAAAGCTGACAGGGTTACCAAAGCTTTGGCCTTCGCCTACTACAATATCAGCACCCAGAGCTCCGGGGGATTCCAGAACACCCAGAGAAACGGGATCCGCCACAGCCACTACCAAAAGGGCCTTTTGGGCATGAGCCACTTCGGCTAACGCCTTGAGGTCCTCAACATTACCGAAGAAGTTAGGATATTGAACGATAACGGCGGCAGTCTTGTCATTGACTAAAGCCTTTACCTGGTCAATATCGGTAACTCCGTCTTTGAAGGCTACCGGCTTACCGGTTAGGTTCTGGGTTTCCGTATAAGTTTGCACTGTCTCCCGGTATTCCGGGTGAACGGCATTGGAAATAACAAGTTCTTTCCGTCTGGTTTGCTCACAGGCCATAACGGCTGCTTCTGCCAAAGCACTGGCTCCGTCGTACATGGAAGCATTGGAGACTTCCATGCCGGTAAGCTCGCAAATCATGGTTTGATATTCATAAATGTTTTGCAGGGTACCT
>JAAYOX010000179.1 GCA_012520135.1 Clostridia bacterium | reverse complement strand
GTATTCTTTCAGCAGTTGGATGAGGTGGTTTAGATGTTCGTTGGTAGCTCTATGTTTAGGCAAAGGAATACTGATTGAAGCAACTACTTTTTTGTTGTAATCATAAATTGGGCAACCAACTGCCACAACTCCCAAATCCATTTCTTCATAACTGGTGGCATAACCTTGTCGACGGATGTCATCATATTCCTTGATTAATGAATCCAGGGGGATTTGAAAATCTTCTAACAAATAACCGTATTGCTTGATCAGGCGGTCCTGTTCTTCCGGAGACAAAAATGCGAAAATGGCTTTTCCGGCACCACCGATAAAAATCGGTGTTTTTTTACCTATTTCCGCCCTTACAATTAAAGTGTGATCACTTTCGATTTTATCAATATACATCCCGAAAGCCTCTTGCCTGATCAGCAAACAGATTGTCTCATTGGCTGCTTGATTTAATTCAATTAAATAGGGTTTAGCAACTTGACTAAGGTTCTGGTTCTCCATGAAGCCTTGAGCCACTCTTAAGGTTTCGATCCCCAAACGATATTTCTTGGAGTCAGGTTCCTGATAGACAAACAACTTCTTCTCCAAAGTATTGAGAATTCGATAAGCAGTTGCTTCATTCACCTGAAGAAACCTTGCTAATTCTCTTACCCCTACCTGTTGATGCTCTGCAAGGTAACTTAAAGTATCCAGGGCGCGATTGACTGATTCGATTATCATAGGGATCATCCTATCATAGCATTGATACTATTAATATAGCATAGTTGGAGTTAGTTATAAACAATTTTAGTGGAAAAAATTTAGCGGTCTTCCAAGGTCGACCGCTAATAGTTTATTTGTCCAAAAAAGACAACAAGTTCTTTTTTCGTGGCTTTTCTTTAAGTACGTGAATACTGTCAACATCGAGCCGGTGCTTGGCTATTGCCGCCTCAAATTCCGGGCGGGATTCCGGGGAAAACCGGGCGGCGATACCGCAACTGGAACTGATTTCCCGTGGTACCGGGATTAATTGAAGCTTTAAGCCTGTTTCTTTCAGCACCTTCTCAAAATGAAGCGCTTCATGAACCGAATGAAAAGTGGCTACACAATACTCCATGGCATCACCTTATCTTCTGCTAAACAATTTCCAACTTGAACTCCTCATCATATTCGGTGACTTTCACTTGAAATCCTTTACTTTTGGCAAATCTGGTCACATTTTCTTTGGCTACTTCATTATCCACCAATACTTCGATGGGAGGAGAACTTGTCTCCAAAGCTACTTTAGTCATCATCACCGGTTCCGGACAAGATCTGCCTCTAGCGTCTACAACCTTATTGGCCAAGGACAGCACCCTCTTTCTTTTTAACATCGGCTTTCTGGGAGACAATTATACCGGCAACACCCAACAAGACAACCAGACCCACAACTACTGCAATTTGGCCGTTAACGGGGACACCGGCACCACTGGCCGCCGTGCCAAAGTTGTGAGCGAAGGCAGCACCGGTAATTAGACCTAGGACTGTTACGGCCGAATCTGTATTACCCTCGGCGGCCAATATAGTTTGGCGAAGGGGGCACCCGCCCAGCAATACTGAACCCAGTCCTGCTAAAGTCATGCCTAAAAAGTTCCAAACAAAATCATTATGAGCGATTGGCTGTTCAACAAACCCAATCTTAAAGCTTGCCGGATTCAAAATCAAGTTCCCCAAAAGAGCAAAAACAAAAATACCAATCAGACCGGTTAATAAGTGATAATCCCGGATTAAAATAGCGTCTCTGAACCCCCCTACAGTGCAGATACGTCCTCTTTGGACGATGACACCCACCACTAACCCTGCAATTAAAGATAAAGCAAGGGGAGCACGCATGGACCCCGGTCCGCTTTCACTGAAGAAAATAAAACCGGGTTGAAGCACTAGGAAAATAAGTAGAGCCAGAGCGATCAGGGGCATAATATAACCGTTGACTTTTGCTTGCTTATAACTGCGCCCAAGAGAAAAACCTTTCTTGATGAATTGGATACCTACCCAGATGCCGAATACATAGCCAAAAAGACCAATTAGAGCATTGAGGTCTCCGTTGGCCAGGCGTAGAATCATCCGTAAAGGACAGCCAAGAAATACTAATGCACCAATCATCACAAAGAAACCCATGATAAAACGGATGAGGGGGGAGGAGCCGCCGGTGGCTTTAAATTCTTTATTAATCAGGGCGATGATAAATGCCCCCAGAATAAAACCGATAATTTCCGGGCGAATATATTGTACCACCTCGGCTCGATGTAATCCCAAGGCACCTGCTATGTCCCGGTAAAAACAGGCCACACAGATGCCCATGTTGACCGGGTTGCCGAATTTGACCAGTAAAGCAGCTAAAAGGCCAATGACACCGCCGGCCAGTAAAATGGTTGATTTTTTCATGCTTTTTTACCTCCTTCTCAATAATTCGTTGTTATGCTGCTATTATTACAATACGGCTCCTGCCGTTAGAAGTAAAATAGATTATTTTTATTGTAGTGGTTGTGGTGATAGCAAGATTTTATGGGCAGTTCCCTTGTTGCCGGAGGTAAGTGCTGATAAGATCAAATTGGGGTGATGAGATGCAAGTTTATCTTGATAATGCGGCTACCAGTCAGAAAAAACCGGAAGCGGTTTTTTTGGCTATGGAAAATTTTTTTAAACAGATTAATTGTAATCCGGGCAGGGCCGGTTATGAGTTGTCTTTGACGGCCGGTAGAAAAGTGATGGAGACCAGGGAAAGACTGGCTCGTTTTTTTAACATGAAGGAGCCTAATGAAGTGGTTTTCACTCAAAATATAACCGTTGCGTTGAATATTGCTCTTAAAGGGCTGCTGCGGCAAGGAGATCACGTCCTGATTACAGGGCTGGAACATAATGCAGTGGTCCGGCCCCTGAAAGCACTGGAAAAGGACCGGAATATCAGCTATTCCATCATGCCCACCGACCCCCAAGGGCAAGTGGACCCGGTGGAAGCTGCAAAATTGATTCAGCCGGATACCAGAATGATTGTAGCTACTCATGCTTCTAATGTCATGGGAACATTGGTGCCTATAGAGGAGTTGGGCCAATTGGCGGCTGAATATGGTCTTGACTTTGTAGTTGATACGGCTCAGACTGCCGGGTGTTATCCTGTAGATTATAAACGGTTGGGGGCCACCGTAGTAGCTTTTACCGGACATAAACACTTGTTGGGACCGATGGGAATCGGCGGCTTTTGTGTCAGTAGGGAGGCTGCCAAGCGAATGAAGCCTCTTTACGAAGGAGGTACAGGTAGCATATCGGATAGGGAAGTGCAACCCGATTTTTTACCGGATCAATTTGAAAGCGGTACCTTGAACACTTTGGGTATTGTCGGATTGGGGGCGGCAGTGGATTATTTGGAGCAAGCCGGATTAGAAGAGATCCGGGCTAAAGAGGAAAAGCTGACCGGGAAATTGCTGGCCGGGTTGCAGGAATTACCGGGAGTGATTATATACGGACCTCAGGATGCTACCCGTCAAACAGGCACAGTAGCCATTAATATCCAGGACGTTGACAATGCGGAACTTTCCTTTGTCCTAGACAAAAAGTTTGGGATTATGACTCGTCCGGGCCTTCATTGTGCTCCCATTGCTCATCGGACGATGGGGACTTTTCCCGAGGGAGTTTTGCGGATCAGTATCGGACATTTTACCACTGAAGAAGAGGTGGATTACCTGTTAAGTTCCCTTCAAAAAGTGGTGGATGCCATATAAACAAAAAGAGCAAGCCGTTGTTAGCTTGCTCACAGACTGCGGACTAAAGTAAAATCGATGTTAATCAGGGGGCTGAATTGGAGCCAAAATCAAACGAGCGAAGGAGCCTGAGGGAGAATGCCGACGGCATGAGCACCCGCAGGGTGCGATTTCGGAGGCATCCGAGGTGACTGAGCTCATCCCCAAACCGGGCTCCTCTGAAGCCCACGATTAACATCGATTTTGCTTAAGATCATTTGTTTAAGAAGGAAATTGCAACTGTTCCCTGGGTGCTCTTTTATTATAACCGCTCCAAGATGCCGGTTCTTTTTAACGGCCTTAGGATCAGGTAGGCTATAACCAAGCCGCCTAAAAACTGAACAATATTGGCGGGGATGCTGAATATGGACACGATAAAGCTGCCGTACAAGATCCCGCCGGCCACATAGTAGCCCATGACCATCCATAATCCTGCCATGAACATGGCTAACAGTTGGGGAATTTGCAAGAAGTCTTCATCCATCTTTTGCAGGTAACGTGCTAAAAGGATGAGACCTAAAGGTAAGGTAATAGCGGCGACAATCAGCCAAAAATCTATCTTTTCCACTAAAGCAGTTAATTCGGTCATGGTACCCGTTTCCGTGACCTGTTCCAGTAAGGAAGAAGGTGCGGACAAAAAAGCCTTTGTCATTAAGGTTCTGGCTCCCAGGCAGAAAGCCAGCCAGAGAGCGGTGACTCCGACGGTCAAATAAGTATTAACTCGTACTTGATTTTTGGCTTTTCGTAAATCATGCCCAACCCAGCCGGCCAGCCCCCCCATGATGCCTTTGATAATCAGGGTAGGGAAGGCCCAATGGGCATAGCCCCCCAAAATATCAGCAAAGGCTGATCCGAATCCTCCTACCAAGGCTCCAAATCGCCAACCAAACAGAATTGAGGCGACAAAGATCATACTGTCGCCGGGGTGAATATAACCTTGGGTAAAAGGAATGGGAATCCTGATGCTATAAGTAGCGATAAATACCAAAGCCATCATTAGACTTCCGTAGGTAAGAGTCCTGACTAAGCTCCTGTCAGATACTTCTTCATACATTTTTTCCCGCTCTTTTATATCTTCCATGCTCAATACCCCTTTCTTCAAGGTATAGCCAATTGCCGGTAGGTCTATGGAGTACATGATAATCGAAAACTTGCTTCCTAGCAAGCAGAACTTATTGGTGGCAAGAACCGGTCTATCTTGAAGCTAAATGAAAATCATGGTAATATTAAATTACATTATTGAACTTAGATAAAGAAAGTAGGTTATGAAGATCCCTAAGATTGTTGATTATGAACAAATCAAAGCTGAAATTGCTCGTGAAGCGATCTGGGTTTTTTTTGACCAAGGTTATAATAACGCCACTTTGGGAGATATTGCCGCCAAATGCGGAATTGGACGTACTACCCTATATTCCTATTTTAAAAATAAGGAAGACATTCTTTTTTATTCTTTAAAAAGGGAATATGAAAAGTTCCTGGCTGAGCAGAAATCTTTGTTCGAGGCACAGGATATTACCAGTTTGGAAAAAATGAAAACTTTTATTGCAAATGTTATCAGGGATCATAATAAATACTTCATGCTGGTAATTTTTACTGAAGTTTGGCTGTTGTTAAAGGCCAAAAACCCTCAATTTGAACTGTCTTTCAGGCATAGAATGGGAGAGGTTAGACTTCTTTTCAAAAACCTAATCAAGGAGGCGGTGAGTATAGGAGAGATCAAGCCGGTTGATCATGAGGCACTGTCGTCTATTTTGTTTGGGTTAGTAGAAGGCGTATTGTTAGAAAAGGCATGGAATCAGGAAATGAAAATTGAGGCTCATCTACAGGCAATTTATTTATTATTGGACGGACTGGCAGTTTAGATTTTTATGTTTTATTTCGACGTTAGTGTCGAGATAAAAGGGAGGGAGCAGAGATGAGCACTGTAAAGACCCGGATGGCAGATGTGCTTGTGAAGGAGATCATAAGCTATATCAACAAGGATCCCATGGCGAATATTGCTACTATCCTAAACATTGCAGAAAAACTGGTCAAGAACGAAGAACATAAAAAGATTCTGGGCGGTTTTCGGGAGATAGCCGGCGATCCTAAAAGCAATTGGTATGGATTGATGGAAAGGGTTTTTAGCCAGGTTAATCCTAAATGTCAACAGTCCTTCGTTCGGAATTTCTTTTTCCAATCCGCTGTACTGGCCACACCGGTAAAGTCCAAATTGAAAGAAAAGTACGGCTGCAATATCCCTTGGGCCATCTTGATGGATCCTACTCCGGCTTGCAATTTAAAGTGCACAGGTTGCTGGGCTGCCGAATATGACAAAGACAGTGGCCTTACTTTTGACGAACTGGATGAGATCATTAGGCAAGGCAAGGAACTGGGTATTTACATGTATATCTATTCCGGGGGAGAGCCTACCCTTCGGAAGAAGGATTTGTTGAATTTAGCTGAGAAGCACCGTGATTGCATGTTCCTGGCGTTTACCAATGCCACCCTGATTGACGAATTTTATGCCCGTGATTTGGCACGAGTGGGGAATTTCGCCCTGGCCATCAGTGTGGATGGTTTTGAAGAAGAGACAGATCGACGTAGAGGCAAAGGTACTTTTCGTAAAGTGATGAAGGCGATGGACATTTTACGGGAAGTAGGTGTAGGTTTCGGCTTTTCCGCTACCTATCACAAATACAATACGCAAATTGTCGGTTCCGACGAATTTGTGGATTTCCTGATTAACAAAGGTTGTCTGTTTGGTTGGTATTTTACTTACATGCCTATCGGCAAACATGCTGTTGTAGATATGATGGTAACAGCAGGGCAAAGGGAGTACATGTATCATCGGGTACGAAAAATGAGAGCAGAAAAACCGTGTTTTTTGCTGGATTTTTGGAATGACGGTGAATATGTTAATGGTTGTATCGCGGGAGGACGTTCCTACTTGCATATTAATGCTAATGGCGATGTGGAACCTTGTGCCTTTATCCATTTTTCCGATACAAATATAAAAGAAAAAACTTTACTGGAAGCATTGCAGTCTCCATTATTTCAACAATACAGGAAAAATCATCCCTTTAACAATAATCATTTGCGTCCCTGCCCTTGTTTGGACAATCCTGACAAACTGAAAGAGATGGTCGAAGCTTCAGGTGCCTCATCTACTCAAGCCGACGGTGAAGATGTGGTTGAACTGACTAACAAATGCCGTAAGGCAGCGGAAGAATGGGCGGCTACAGCCGAGGGATTGTGGAAAAAAGCACATGTGCATTGAATATAGTAGGATGCGGGGACCCATTGAATGTCATGTAAAAATACTTTAAAATGGCTATGAGCTAAAGGTCATAGCCATTTTTGCTTTAGTGGCATTTTAGGAGGAGAACATGGCAAAGCTAACCATTGAACTGGCTGAAATAATGCCCCGTCACATGGCTTCATGCGGTAGCAAAGCTACCAACCTAGGAGCAATAGCCAGAAAATCCCAGACGGCTCCCGGTTTTTGTCTCACTACCGGAGCATATTTTCAAGCCTTGAAACAGTCAGGCTTATTTCAAGAAATTACGGAAATGGCCAATACCGTAACCTTGGATAATCTGAGTCACTTGGAGGAAATATCGGGTAAGATCCAGGTATTGATCAGAAAAATACCAATGCCAGGCGAGGTAGAGGAGGCTTTACGTGAGGGGTACGAAAAAGTTCTCCGGGCTAGACAGGGTATTAAAGTAGCAGTTCGCTCTTCAGCCACGGCGGAAGACTTACCATCTGCCTCTTTTGCCGGCCAACTGGAAAGTTATCTGAATTTGGAAAATTGGCAACAGGTTAAGGAAGCGGTGATTAACTGTTGGGTTTCTTTGTGGTCGCCCCGGGTCATGCATTACCGCCTACAGAAACAATTGGATCACGATAAAGTGGGTATGGCGGTTATAGTGCAGGAAATGGTGGCAGCACAAGTAGCAGGGGTTATGTTTACCGCTAATCCTATCACCAATTCCCGGGAGGAAATCTATATCGAGGCAGTTGCCGGTTTGGCGGAAAAACTGGTACAAGGGGAAGTGGCCGGTGAAATCTATACGATAAACAAAGAACAAAATATCATTTCCTCCCGTAACATTCAGGGAGATTATCCGTTATTAACTGATTTTGCGTTGCGACAGCTAGCCCATGAAGGCAAAAAGCTGGAATATCTATTTGAAGACTATCAAGACGTGGAATGGGCCTTTTATAACGGGGAATTATTTATACTGCAGTCCAGGCCTATTACCACATTGGCGGAGGAAGAATGGCAGTTTCACAAGCCTAAAAATCCTACTCCTATTCAAGAGGAGATTTTCATCAATATTCAGGAACGTTTTCCGGAACCGGTTCTCCCCCTGGATGCGGTTGTTGCCAAAATATATTACTTAAGCCTTTTTGCCGCCTATGCCCAGTTGGGTTTCTCCGTACCGGTGGTAAACTGGAGGAAGGTGGAGCAAGGGGTATTTCCGGATTACTTTACTCCGCCGGCCATCAAACCTTCTTCCAGGCGCATCTTTTATTTGGGAAAGATGCTGGTCGGAAACCTAATCCAGGAATGGCATTTGAATGAAGCGGCTTTTGATAAATATGTGCAACTGATGAAACAAGACTTGGTCATCAATTTTCCTATGGAAATCATTATGGAATACCTGGAAGACGGCTTTAGGGATTTTCAAAGAGCCAATACATTTCGCTATTTGCTTTATATACAATATGGCAACGTATATAAGTTTTTCCGCAAACTCTTGAAGCGTTTATACGGGAGTGAAGGGGAAGCCTTATTTGAGGACCTGGTGGCAGGACAACCTCAGGTCACCATGGAAGTTAATCGTTCTCTGGAGGAAATTGCCCGTGTAATCAGGGAAAATGACCAAGTAAAAGAATTTGTTCTGTCCCACTCCGCGGAAGAAGTGGCCGGCGGAATTAAGGAAATGGAAGCGGCCGGGGAGGCTTACGCTCTCTTTGAGAAATTAGTTGCCGAACATGGCCACCGGGAAGTTAGCCAGGGTTTGGGTGGAATTGGGGCGGCTACTTGGCAGGATCGTCCGGAGGTAGTTTGGGGAATGATCAAAGGACTTGTTCTCCAACCTAACTTAAACAATGGCGAAAAAGGGGAGCAACTTCAACGTCGGGCTCAAGCCGAATTGAAGCTGGCAAGGCTGACCGGTAGGGGATGGGGCAAGCTATTGCCTGTGAGGAAGATTATTGCACGTTTGCTGGAGTACAGCCGGCAATATACTGCCTTCCGGGAGAACAGTCATTCTTACCTGACCAAGGCCATGCTGGTTTTCCGGACTCTATTTTTAGCCATTGGTCAGCAATTGGTCTACAAGGGGTATCTTAAGGACAAGCGCGATATCATGTATTTAACTTTCTGGGAGGTTAGGGACTTAATCCAGGACCTTTACAGCCACAGGGACGTAAGTAGACGTCAGCTGGAGGAAACTATAAAGCAAAGGAAAACAGACCATGAGAAACGAAAAGCACGATGGGCCAACAGGGATCTTGGCGCTCCTGTAAGGACTGATTCCGATCACCTGTTACAAGGAATAGCTGCCAGCCGGGGACAAGTTACCGGTCCTTGCCGGGTGATTAAGAACCCCGAGGAGTTACACCGGTTGCAGCCCGGGGACATTTTAGTAGCCCAGTCCACTAATCCTTCTTGGACCCCTGTATTCTCGATCATCGGCGGTCTCATCGTGGAACACGGGAGTGCCTTATCCCATGCGGCCATCATCGCCCGGGAGTACGGCATACCGGCAGTGATGGGTGTAGCCGGGGCCACCGGTTTGTTGGCTGACGGTATCCAGGTGACTGTAGACGGTAGTAAGGGTTTGATATCAACCCATTCAAAAATTTCTGTGCTTGGGATAGAATAGAAATACAATATTGCGGAGGAGATGAGTTAATGAGACCTGTAATCATTACGGATTCCTGTAGTGATCTACCTTTGGCCTATGTTGAAAAACATCAATTACCTATAGTTAATTTGATGTTCCATCTTAATGAAAAGGATTATTTGGATGATCTTGGGAAGTCTTTGTCTTTTACTGATTTTTATAATACAGTCCGGCAAGGGGCTATGCCTACTACTTCACAAGTTAATGTGCATACATTCGTGGAATTATTCAAGCAATATAAAGATCACCCTGGGGGCGTAATTTATATTGGTTTTTCGTCAGCATTAAGCGGCACTTTCAATAGTGCTGTGGCAGCCAGGGACATTATATTGGAGGAAACCCCCCAGGCCAAGATTGCTCTAATCAATTCCTGCTGCGCTTCTTTGGGACAGGGTTTGCTGGTTCATTATGCCCTGGAATTAAGGGAGCAAGGTGCTGATTTTCAAGCAATTGTTGACTGGGTGGAAAACAACAAGCTGAAGCTTAATCACTGGTTTACGGTAGAAGATCTGAATCATCTGAAAAGAGGCGGGCGGTTGTCCGGAACTGCTGCTTTTGTTGGAACCATGCTGAATGTAAAGCCTGTGCTAAATGTTGACGATGAGGGAAGGCTGATTCCCAAAGCTAAAGTGCGGGGAAGAGCCAAATCCATCAAATATCTAAAAGAACAGCTGGATGAAAGAATAGTCAACCCCGAGGAACAAGTTGTTTTTATCAGCCACGGGGATTCTCCGGCTGATGCCCAAATGTTAAAAGAGATGATTTTAGCGGATCATCCTGTAAAAGATGTGATGATTGGTTACGTAGGACCGGTGATTGGTTCGCATACCGGGGCGGGAGTACTTGCTCTATTTTTCATGGGAGACAAGAGATAAATCCTCTGAAGCCCGTGATTAACACCGATTAGGATAATGAAGGGTATCAAAAAATAGAAGGGAGGCGCACTGCCTCCCTTTACTCTACATTGATTTTATAAACTCCCGGAATTTGCCGCATTTTCGCGATTAAGTGGCCAAGCCGGTCGGTTTTCTTAGGGTTAATCATAGAGATCTGCAAGTGATATACTACTTCGTTGTTTTGCTGGTGCTCCATATTGATACTTTTGATGCTGGCCTGAAAATCAGACAAGATGGAACCGATTTCTCCTACTTGCCCAATTTCGTCCCTGGCGTAGATCTCGATGGATAAAAGGCCTCTTTTTTTGTCCAGGTAATCTGAATACCGGGCTAAGGTCAGTGCCAGGAAGATGATTGCCGTCGCCATGAGACTGGGAATGATGGCACCTAACCCGGTGAAAAGTCCTACGGCGGCAATTCCCCACAGGCTGGCAGCAGTAGTCAACCCCTTAATGCTGGAACCGTGTTTCAAAATAGCGCCGGCACCCAGAAAACCGATACCTGAAATAACTTGAGCACCTACCCTAAGTGGATCCATAGTGGTGACCTGATAGTATTCATTAAACAATACGATCGAACCAACGCCGATTAAAGCCGAGCTAACAGAAACCAGCATATGAGTTCGCAATCCTGCATAATGATGGGAGCTTTCCCGTTCATAGCCGATAATTCCTCCCAGAACAGTGGCTAAGGCAAGTCTCAACAAAATCTCTTCATAGGAAATGCTGATGGGAATCATTTTCTCACATCCGTTACCTGTAAGATTATCCTTAATAATATATGCCCATCATCCCTTTTGTTAGTATTATGTCTTTTTAATACTTGAACCGTTTAACCATTTCTTTCAACTCAGCAGCAGCCGAGGCCAGGTTGTGAGTACTGGCGCTGATTTGTTCCACGGCGGCGGCCTGTTCCTCAGCACTGGCGCTGACATCTTGAGCGTTAAAGCTAATCTTCTGGGCATGCTCACTGACACTGGTCATAGCTTCGGCTATCTGGTGACTGCTGGCTGCCAAGTGCTCCGCTTCAGTACTGATGATATGCACTTCCCGGTTAGCCGACTGGGCCGCTTTAACAATATTCTGGAGCAGTCGATGGGCTTCTTCAACCACTTTCATGGCTTCTTCAACTTCTTCCGTAGATCGGATCATGCCTTCCACGGCTTGCTTGGTATCTTGCTGAATTTCTTTAATCATTTCTGTAATGCTAACTGTAGCCCGGTTTGATTCTTCAGCCAGTTTGCGTACTTCCTCGGCTACTACGGCAAAACCTCTGCCTGCATCACCGGCTCTGGCAGCTTCGATAGCGGCATTTAAGGCTAATAAATTGGTCTGGTCAGCAATATTTTGGATTAAACCGGCTATTTGACCTATTTCCGTAGACCGTTCTCCCAAAAGATTAATGATGCGAGCGGAATTGTCCACTGTAGTCTGCATATTTTGCATCTTAGCGTTAGCCAGTTCAAGGCTTTCTTGGCCTGCCAGGGCAATTTCATTGGCTCTTTTAGATAGCTTAGCTGCTCGATCTGAGCTTTTGGCCACACTGGAGGAGCTTTCAGCCAAACCTTCCAGTTGGTGACTACTGGCCGTGATGCTGTCGGCTTGTTGGGTGGCACTTTGGGCCAAACCTTCGATAGCGTAAGCTACCTGTTCAGTGGCTTGCCCCGTTTGGGTAGAGGCGTCGGCTACCTGATCGGATATATTAGCAACATCTTCAGCGGTATCGTCAATTTGCCTGATAATCTTGGACAGCTGCCCAAGGAAATTATTAAAGTGACCCGCCAGTTCGCCGACTTCGTCATAGTCTTTAATTACTAAACGTTTAGTCAGGTCCCCTTCACCTTTGTTGATTTCTTCCAAACTGACGGCCATTTCTGCCAAAGGTTCAGTGACAAACCGTCTGATGAGCCACCAGATGGCCAAGGCTAATAGTAGGATGATAATTATTCCAAGTCCGGCAACCTGTAGCAGCATAAAATTGGTTCTGGCTGCTAAAGGGGCTGTAGGGGTAGCAAAACTGTAGAGAGCGCGAATATCTCCTTCCACATAGCCTTCTTTAGCGTAGCCGAAGGGATCCGGGCTTCCGATAGGAAATCCGTGGCAGGAGAGACAATTGTCATCAATTCTCAGGGGTACCGCTAACCGAAGGGATTTTACCCCGT